>DAOUEG010000048.1:0-77146 GCA_034430495.1 Dehalococcoidales bacterium | reverse complement strand
GCTCCTACCTCCACCGCGACGGCCCCGGCCCCGACCATCACCATCACGACTGAGCCTGCGCCCACCATCACCTTCACGCAGACCCAGCCGGCCCCGACCACGATCACGATTCCTCCGGCGCCCGCCGCGACTGAAGTTGGCCCCGCCTACATCTGGGCCATCATCATCATCGGCGCGGTCCTGGTGATTGCGGTCATCGTCCTCATCGTTCGGACGCGACGCTCCGTCTAGTCTGAGGAGAGGACACTACCTCTAAAACTTCGAGGGCCCCCCGGAATCCGGGGGGCCCTCCTCGTTTGTCTCTCTTGCGGGCGGTTTCAGACCGCCGCTATCCTTACAAATCGTCCAGCCGCGGCGAAAGCACCTGCACCGGCACCACCTGACCGGCCCGCAGCCCGTCCGTCCCCTCCGGCACGCACACCAGGCCGTGGGCGCTGGCGATGGCCTGCAGGCGGCTGCGGTGGCGGTAGAGGGAGACGGTATAATCCCCGTTCCCGTCGCGGCTCAGGGTGGCGTCCTTGAACTCCGTCCAGGCCCGGTGCCGCGCGGGCACCTCTTCCATGAGGCGCGCCGGGACGGTCTGGAGCGGGTGCCGCGTGTCCCCGCTCATCCGCAGGATGCCCGGCAGCGCCAGCTGGAGAAACGCCATCTCGTTGCTGGCCGGGCCGCCCGGCAGGCAGAACACCGGCTTATCGCGCCAGCGCCCGAAGGCGATGCCCTTGCCCGGCCCCATCCGCACGTGGTGGAAGACCGGCTCCCAGCCAAGGTCGGCCAGCGCCCCCACCACCAGGTCCCGCTCGGACCCCCAGGCGCCGCCGCTGGTGAGCACCACGTCCACCTCCCCGACGTACCGCGCCAGCTCCTGCTGGATGGCGGCCTTGTCGTCGGGGACGACGGAGGACTCGCGGGTGATGGCGAACGAGGCCAGCCAGGCCTCCATGGTCACCAGGTTGCTGGCGTAGAGCTGGCCCGGGCTGAGGTTCTCGCCCGGCGCGACGACCTCGTCGCCCACGCCGATGACCGCCACCCGGGGCCGGCGGTAGACCTTGACGGTGTGAATGCCCGCCGCGGCGGCCAGTCCCAGGTAGCCGGGCAGCAGGCGCCCGCCCCGCTCGACGATGGTGGCGCCGCCCCGGACCTCGGCCCCCGCCCGCAGGATGTTCCGGCCGGGCCCGGCATCGGCGGCGACGGCAATCCGGTCCGGGGAGGTTTCCCGGCAGAATTCCTCGGAGACGACGGCTTCCGCCCCCGGCGGTATCGGCGCCCCGGAGGTGATTTTCACCGCCCGGCCGGGTTGCAGCCGGCCCTTGAAGGCCGCCCCGGCGAACGCCGTGCCGATGACCGCCAGGCTGATTTCGTGTCCCGGAGAGGCTGCCGCGAGGTCCTGGGAGATGACCGCGTAGCCGTCCTTCAGCGAGACGTCCTGCGACGGGTAGCTGATGCGGGCGACGACGTCCTCCGCCGCGATGCGCCCCGCCCCGAGGTCGAGCGGCAGCTCTTCCGGGGCCAGGAGGGGGACGGCCCCAGTAATCCGGGCGAACGCCTCCGCGTAGCCGAGGTAGCCGGTTCCTTCGTCAATCTCGTGGCGGTTCTCTTCCATGGCAGCCAGGCCCCTCCGTTGCGTCTCGGTTCAGTATATCGCCTGTCGTCGCTCTCGTTCAACCGGCCGCTTTTGAACCGTGTTTCATTTTTTCTTCCCGGTGTGGTATGATGGCTGCGTTCGTTTTTCTCGCCCGATCCTCCCACCGCTCCGCGTCAGGCTGATGGAGGTACGTCCGTGAGAATTCGCCAAAAAGAGAATTGCTTTCTCACCGCCGCGAGGGCTTTCTTCGTCGTGCTCGTGCTGGGCGCGCTCCTCGTTGCGCCCCGCGCCGCCGCCACGGCTTCCTCCGGCGCCGCCACCTGGACGCCGGTCCCGCTGCCCGCCGCCGGCCAGGCCGGTCACTGGACGCTCGCGCCCGGCACGACGTTGCGCTGTCTCGCGCGGGCCACCGACGGCACCATTTACGCCTACGGGGACGGGCCGGTCCGGGCGTTGTTTCGTTCCACCGACGACGGCCTGAGTTGGACGGTCGTCAAGACGCTGACGGATGGTGTCGTGGCCCTGGCGGCCTCGCCCGCCGACCCCGCCGTGCTCTACTATGCCACCGCGGCCACCGTCTACCGTTCCGCGGACGGCGGTACCTCCTTCGTTACCCTGGAACAAGCCCCCGGGGGCAGCGGCCAGGACAACCGACGCATCACCTCCCTGGCGGTAACGCGGGCGGAAGGATGGGTCGTTGCCGTGGGCGTGGCTGACGACGACCCCGTCGAGTACGGCGGCGTCTGGATGATGGCGGAAAACGCCGGTACCTTTACCTGGACCGATACCGGGACCGGCCCGCGCGACGTCCTGGCGGTCGCCTTTTCGCCGGCCTACGCCGCCGACCGGGAGCTGGCCGCCGTGGCCACCGACGAAACGGATACCTTCGTCATGTTCCAGTCGGGCAATTTGCCCTGGAACGCCATCACCGGTGCCGCCACGCTCCACCCGGACAGCGGCAGCGGCGCGGGCGCGGCCGCCACGGCCGCGCTGTCGTTCCCCGCTGCCGCGGAGCAGCCGGCGGTCTACGCCGGGATAGCCACCGGTACCGGCCTGGGGGACGTTTACCGGGTCAGCGCCGGGCCGGGTTCCGCCGCGGCCACGGACCTCAACGCCGGAGCTGCCGCGGGACTGGCGAACGTGGATATCGCTGCCTTTAGCGTGGCCGGCAGCTACCCCGGCCTCAGTATCGCCGCCGGGTCCGCGGCCGGCACCACCGTCTACACGAGCCGGGACGCCGGCCTGACCTGGCGCGCCAGCCTGAAACCGCCGGCGGGGACGTCCGTCACCTCGGTCCTGGCCGCCCCGGACGAGCCCGCGGCGCCCCCGCTGCTCGCCGCCACCGCCGGGAGCGGCAGCGGCCTTTCCCGGAGCCCGGACGCCGGGCTCACCTGGGACGGGGCCAGCTTCATCAATACCACCCTCGACGCCATCGTGGACCTGGCACCCTCGCCCAGCTACGAGGCAGACGGCACCCTCTTCCTGCTGACCTTCGGCAGCGGGGCCAACAGCCTCTGGCGGACGGACAGTGAAGGCGCCGCCTGGGAGCGGGTCCTCTGGACCGGTGCCGCCGGCGTCACCACGCTCGACCGCATCGGCCTCCCGCCCGACTACGGGACGGGCAACCACGCGGTCTACGCCGCCGGCGACAGCGGCGGCACGCCCTCGCTCTGGCTGTCCCGGGACGACGGCCGGACCTTCGACCGCCGGCCCACGCTGGACCCGGCCACCGGCCTCCCGTTCACCATTGACGCCTGGGCCATCACCGGCGAGTCCAGCCTTTTCATCGCCGGCTACAACGGGACGACCAGCTACCTCTACCGCACCGAAAACGCCGGCTTTTACTACACGCGGGGCACCTCGCTCGGCTCGCAGCCGGTTGCCTCGCTGGCCGTCGCCAGTGACGGGTCGGTGCTGGCCGGCACCGCGGCGGGACAGGTCTACCTCTCCCGCGATGGCGCCGTCACCTTTCAGCAGCTGCCGCCCTCCCCGCCGACGGGACTGCCGGCCGTCCCGGTCAGCGCCACCTTCGATGCCAACTTCGCCGCTAACGGTATCGTGTACGCCGCGGCGCCCGCCGCCGACAGCGGCGTCTACCGGTTCCGCACCGTCCCCGGCCTCGGCTGGGAAGCCATTGATGCCACGCTGCCCGCCGGCGGCGCCGTCGAGCGGGTGCTCGTGAGTCCGGGCGGCGTGCTCTACGCCGTAGACAGCGCCGCGGACACGGGTATGGAGCGGAGCCTGGAGCCCGCCCGGTCGAACCCCTCCTTCGCCACGGTGACCGGCGGGCTGTCCGGCGGGACCGTCCTCCACGGTCTGTGGCAGGCAGGCACCAGCCTCTGGGCCGCGGACACGGCCCGGAACCGGCTGTGGCGGTTCGATGACACCTTGACGCGGCCCATCCAGCCGGACCAGCCGGCGGACGCCGCCACCGATTGCGGCACCGTCACCGGGCAGACGGTGACCGGCGTCCGGCTGACCTGGGGGCCGCTGTCCGGCGCCACCGGCTACGAGTGGCAGTGCAGCGACGGCGCGACCTTCGATGCCCTCGCCGCCGGGATGAGCGGCACGACCTCCGGCAGCAGCGTCAACCTGCCCGCCCTCCAGCCGGCGACGACCTACTACTGGCGCGTCCGGGCCGCTTCGCCGGTACCCGGACCGTGGTCGGCCACACGCTCCTTCGCGACCGGCCTCGATACGGCCACCGTCAACCTCCAGCCGGATACCCCCGCGCCCGGCGCTACGGACGTTCCGCTCCGCCCGCTCTTCCACTGGACGGCCGTCGTCGGGGCGGACGCCTACGAGCTCGTCGTCGCCGAGGACATGGACTTCACCGCCCCGGCCGTCGCCCGGACCGGGGACGCCGCCCTGCCGGCGAACGCCTGGGCCCCCGATGTCAGCCTCGCCCCCGCCACGACCTACTACTGGAAGGTGCGTGCCCTCACCGCCGGCGCCGCCAGCGCCTGGAGCGCCACCGGCATTTTTACCACCGCCCCGCCAGCCGCCACGACGACCCCCGAAGTGACCACCACCGCCGCCCCGGAGGCGACCGCGAGCAACGCTCCCGCCGGGAGCACGCCGACCCTCCAGCTCTTCTCACCCGCCACGCCGTCGGTCTCTCCCACGGAAACAACACCGGCTGTCATTACCGTGTCCCCGGCGCCGGTCACCGTCCTCTACGAGCCCGGCACCGTGCCGGCCTGGCTCATCTATACCATCGGGGGGCTGCTCGCCTCGGTCGTCCTCATACTGGCCGTGCTGTTCGTCGTCGTGCTGAGGATACGCGGGCGCTGAACCTTCGCCACCGCGGTTGACACCCCACGAGGCACGGGTATATTCTGGTAGGAACTTCGCCTTCAGGAGTGATTCATGGAAACCAAGACGGGGCTGCACCAGAACCTTGCGGGATTGCTCTGCTATCTGCTCGGGTGGGTCACGGGCATCATTTTCCTCGTCCTGGAGCCGGACAACCGGTACGTCAGGTTCCACGCCATCCAGTCCATCATCGTCTTCGGCGCGCTGAGCGTGGTCTCGTGGATATTCTCGCTCTTCCTGTGGGCCTTCAGCGCGTTCCTCGGCGTGCTGGGCTTTATCCTCTGGATTATCCTGATGGTCAAGGCCTACCGGGGGGAAAGGTTCCGCATTCCCGTGGCCGGGGACATCGCCAACAAGAACAGCTAACCGCTCTCCGGATACCGTGATTCCGCTGACACTACCATCGGAGGTTTGAACATGCCGCTCATCACCATCAATATGCTCAAGGGAAGGACGCTGGACCAGAAACGTCAGATGGCCCGGGACATCACCGAGGCCATCGTCAAGAACGTCGGCTGCCCGGATACCGCTGTCCAGATCATGATCACCGAGGTGGACTCGGAGAACCTCGCCCAGGCGGGTAAGCTCGTCTGCGACAGCCGCTAGACGCTACCGGAGGGACAGGTGAAAGTACTCGGCATCATGGGCAGCCCCCGCATCGGGGGCAATACCGATTTACTGCTGGACGCGGCCCTGCGCGGCGCCGCCGAGGCCGGGGCGGAGGTGGAGAAAATCGTCGCCGACCGCCTCAAGATGACGCCCTGCAAGGAAATCTACCAGTGCGAGAAGGACGGCACCTGCCCCTTCAAGGACGACATGCAGCCGCTCTACCAGACCGTGCTGGACGCGGACGTGGTCATCGCCGCCTCGCCGATGTTCTTCTACACCCTCAGCCCGCAGATACTGACCTTCATCAGCCGCTGCCAGGCGCTCTGGGCGCGCCGCTACCGCCTGAAAAACCTGAACATTCCCCTGAAGAAAGGCGCCTTCATCGGCGTGGGGGCGACCAGGGGGAGCAAGCTGTTCGACGGGGCCAAGCTGACGGCCAAGTACTTCTTCGATGCCGTCAACGCGGAGTACACCGCTGATTTACTGATACGCGGCGTGGACAAGAAGGGCGAAATCAAGAGCCATCCCACCGCCCTAACGGATGCCTACGAACTCGGCAGGAAACTGGTGACCGGCTAGCCCTTTATCGTCCCCTGCACGCCGATGGTCACGTCCGAGAAGGGGACCACGTTGCCGCTCGCCAGCATGGCCTGCTTGGCCAGATAGACGAGCCCGGAGCAGCACGGCACCTCCATGTGGACCACCGTCAGGCTCTTCAGGCCGGACTGCTTGAGGATTTGCGTCAGCTTTTCCTGGTGGGCCGGGAAATCGTCCAGCTTGGGGCAGGCCACCAGCAGCGCCTTGTCCTCGGTGAGGAAATCCCCGTGAAATCCCGCGTAGGCGAAGGGCACGCAGTCCGCCGTCAGGACGACGTCCGCGTTCTTCAGGAACGGCGCCGTGGGCGGCACGAGCGTCAGCTGCACCGGCCAGTGGCCGAGCCGTGATTGCGCCGGCGGCGGCACCGGGGCAGGGGTGGCCGCCAGTTCAGCCTGGGTGGTGAACCGGGTGACCTGCTCGGACGGGCAGGCAAAGCCCGTTTCTTCCCGGGCGTTCAGATGTTCCTCGACGGCCGCTTCGTCGAAGGGCTCCGCCTCGCGCTCCTGGAGGGTAATCGCCCCTTCCGGGCAGTCGAGGCAGTTCCCCAGGCCGTCGCAGTACTTATCGCTGATGAGCTTGGCCTTGCCGTCAATGATTTCGAGGGCGCCCTCGGCGCAGGCGATGAGGCAGTTACCGCAGCCGGTGCACTTCTCCTCGTCAATCGTCACCATGGTGCGGACGGATGTCGTCGTCATTATCTAGTCCTCTCCCGTTGTGTTGTCCAGAACGCCCCGCAGGGCCTGCCAGCGTTCCTCGCCGAGGCACTGCTTGGCGGAGGGGCACCAGTCAATGCAGGACGGTGTATTCTCCTTGTAGACGAACTGCTTGCACTTCTTGCAGCGGATGCGCAGCTCGTCGGAAAACATCTCGACCTCGTTGCCGCAGTTCGGGCACTTGTAGAGGGCGGAGCGCAGGTTTCTCATGTCCTGGCCGGGACACTTGGTGGTCATGGGTCTCACCTCCCCGCTTACCTGACCTTTTCAGTCAACAATATGGTACCCCGTCCACCGTGCCCGGGGATACGACTAATGTCGCACGCCGCCGCCTTGACGCCGCCGCGCCGAGCGTGCTATACAGGAGAGGTACCTTTTTCTCCCGGCGGAACGAAAGAACGGAGGAACGCCATGAAGATCATCGGTCTGGAATGTATCCCCGTCTCGCTGCCCTTCACCAAGCCCATCGTCATGTCCGGGGGCGCCGTGCTGGCGGCCCACAGCGTCCTTCTGAAAATCCACACGGACGAGGGCGTCACCGGCGTCTCGGAGAGCGGCGATACCTCCCTCTGGTACATGGGCGAGAGTCAGGACTCCATCTTTTCCAACATCGTCAACGTCTACGCGCCGATGCTCCTCGGCGAGGACCCGTTCAACATCGAGACCATCATCGTGAAGATGGACAAGGCGGTAAAGGGCAACAACCACTCCAAGGCGACGGTGGACTACGCCCTCCACGACCTTATGGGCAAGGCCCTCGGCGTACCGCTCTACCGGCTCCTCGGCGGGCGCTCCAACGAGCGCATCGCGCTCGCCTACGTCATGTCCTCTGGCACCCCGGCCCAGGTGGCCGCCCAGGCGAAGAAGCTGGCCGCGGCCGGCTACGGCGGCCTCAAGCTCAAGGTGGGCGCCAACAACCCGGAGGACGACGTGGCCATGGTGGCCGAGGTCCGCAAGGCCGTCGGTCCCGGCGTCAAGATAATGACGGACACCAACGGCGGCTGGAGCTACCTCCAGGCGCTCCGGTTCCTGCGGCAGGTGGCCCGGTACGACCTGTTCCTGGCCGAGCAGCCCATCCCCCGGTGGGATATTGACGGGCTGGCCCGGCTCCGCCGCAAGGTGGAGGTGCCCATCTTCGCCGACGAGGCCGCCGCCGAGCTCTCCGACCTCATCCACCTCTACGAGCGGGACGCCGTGGACGGCTTCTTCCTCAAGGTCCCCAAGGCCGGCGGCATCCACAAGTCGCGGAAGTACGTGGCCATCGCCGAGGGCATGGGGCTCAACGTGATGTGCGGCTGCATGATAAACTCCGGTCTCGGCGCCGCCGTCGAAGCCCACTTCCTGGCGGCCACGGAGTGGATGGGCCGCATCGAGCAGGAGTCCATCGGCCCGCTCAACCTGTACGACCTCATTGATACCGTCAGCCAGCCCTACCCGGAAGACCTGGCCGTGACCCCGCCCCGCTACGAGGGCGGCTACCTCTACCCGCCGGAAGGCCCCGGCCTGGGCGTCGAGCTGAACGAGGCGGCCGTGAAAAAGTTTGCCACGCCCGGCAAGACGCCGGTCGTGCTCAAGGCCTGAACCCGCAGGAGGCATCCCATGAACGCTGAACCGACCGCCATCGAGCGCCTCGCCGCCAACGCCATTGACACCACCTTCGACCGCTTCGACGCCGCCACCGTGGCGGTCACCATCCGCCGCATCATTGATACCCTCGGCTGCACCATCGGCGGCTCCGGCGATACCGGCAACCCGGAAATCGTCGCCCTCATGAAGGACCAGGGCGGCAAGCCGGAAGCGACCATCGCCATTGACGGCACTAAGGTCCCCGCCGGCAACGCCGCCTTCGTCAACGGCATCATGACCCGCTCGTTCGATTTCGAGCCGGTCAGCCCGCTCGTGGACGGCGTCAACACGCCCGGCCACATCTCCGGCACCACCGTCCCCACCGCCCTCGCCGTGGCCGAAGCCACCGGCGCTTCCGGCAAGGAGATGATGACCGCCCTCCTCGTCGGGGACGATATCGCCGCCCGCATCCTGGCCGCCTCCGGCTTCGGCTTCACGCTCGGCTGGGACGGCGTCGGCACGGTCAACGTCTTCGGGGCCACCGCCATCGCCGGGCGACTGCTCGGCCTCACCGGGCTCCAGATGCGCCACGCCTTCGGGCTCTGCCTCCAGATGCTCGGCACCACCTTCCAGACCATCTGGGACGGCACCACGGCCTTCAAGCTGCCGCAGGGGCTCGCCGGGCAGCAGGGCATCCTCGCCGCGCAGCTGGCGAAGGCCGGCTGGACCGGCCCGACGGATGCGCTCTTCAGCCAGTTCGGCTACTACAATATGTTCACCGAGGGGTGCCAGAAGCCGGAGTACCTGACCGGGAAGCTCGGCGAGGTCTACTACTACGACGGCATCACCAAGCCCTACCCGGCCTGCCGCATCACCCACGCCCCCATTGACGCCTCGCTCGCCATCATCCGCAAGCACGGCATCAAAGCGGGCGACGTCAAGAGCGTCAACCTGGACCTCGCCCAGGCGGGCATTGACCACAAGTGCGGCCACCCCTACGTCGCCGGCGATAACCCCCACGGCAACGCCGCCTTCAGCTTCCAGTACACCGTCGCGTCCGCCTTCCTCAACGGCAAGGTCACGCCGCAGCAGTTCTCCCCGGCGGCGCTGGCGAACCCGAAGGTGCAGGACTTTTTCGGGAAGATAACTCTCACCGCCGTCGAGGACGTGCCCTTCGAGGGCGCCCGCGTCACCGTCAAGACCAACGACGGCAAGCAGTACACGGAACAGGTCAACGTCGCCAGCGGTAACCCGCTGGAAAATCCGGTCGGCATGGACGTGGTGCTCGCCAAGTTCTGGAACAACGTGGACTACAATGGCAAGCTGGGACGTGACAAGGCGACCAAGCTGCTGTCGCTGCTGGAAAAGCTGGACAAGCTCGACGACGTACGCAAGCTCATGCCGTTCCTGGTGGCCTGACGGACACTACTCCCGCTCCACCAGCTCGATGAGCATGTTCTCGGCGGCGGACGGGTGCACGAAGGCCACCTTCGCTCCCGGCAGCTCCATCGGCTGCTCATTGAGGAGGCGCTTGCCCTTCGCCTTGAGGTCCGCCATCTCGGCGCGGATGTCGTCCGTCCGGAAGGACACGTGGTGGAGGCCGCCGCCCCGTTCCTCGAGGAACTTCATGAAGCTCCCCGGTTTGAGCGGCTGGAAGAGCTCGATACGCATGGCCCCGTTCTCGATCATGGCGCCGGTGAACTCGCCGCCGGGCCCGTCGTTCCGCTCCACCACCTCGAACCCGAAGGTATCCTTGAAATTCTGAACCGCCGCTTCCAGGTCTTTCACCACCAGGGCCACGTGGTCTATTTTCTGCAGCATGGTACGCCTCCTAGAACGGGAAGAAGGGGGGCAGCTCGCGGACGTTCTCCTTCGTCAGCGTGGCCGGCATGGTATTGGCCAGCTCGTCCGGCGTCCAGCGGCCGTCCTTCCAGAGCACCTCGCGCGGCGTGATGGGCTCGGTGTAGATGCCCACGTGCCCGTGCCACACCTCGAAGACGCAGGCGTTGACGTTGTCCGCTTTCTCGCTCGCCAGGTAGACGACGAGCGCCGCCACGTCCTCCGGCTGGTTGAGGTCGAGCATCTGGTGGAGCCGCCGCTCGGCCAGCTCCGCGCCCCACATCTGCGTCCACGCCTCCCGCAGGTTACCGTCCTCCACCATGTCGCGGAAGCCGCGCGTGCCGGAAACCGGCCGGATGGCGTTGCAGGTCACGCCGTAGCGGGCCATGTCGCGCCCCACCGTGCGCGTCAGCCCGACGATGCCCTCCTTGGCCGCGGAGTAGGCCGCCTGGCCCATGTTGCCGAGCCCGGCGTGCGAGGACGTGTTGACGATGCGCCCGTAGCGCTGCTGCCGCATCAGCCGGCAGGCGGCGCGGGTGGTGTAGAAGGTCCCGAAGAGGTTGACCTGTATAATATCGTGCCACTCCTCGTCGGTGACGTTGTAAATCATGCGGTCGCGGGTGAAGCCGGCGTTGTTGACGAGGATGTCGAGCCGCCCCCAGGTGTCCACCGCCAGCTTGACGATGCTCTCCGCCCCCTCCAGCGTCCCGACGCTGGCGTAGCTGGCGACCGCCTCGCCGCCGTTCTTTTTGATTTCCGCCACCACGTCGTCGGCCGGGCCGCGAGAGGAACCCGTCCCGTCTACCGCTGTGCCTAAATCGTTGATAACGAGCCTGGCGCCGTGCTCGGCGAGCAGGAGCGCCTCGGCCCGCCCGAGCCCCGCGCCGGCCCCGGTCACCGCCGCCACCTTGCCCTTGACCAGTTCGCCCATGACTGCCTCCTTTAGCCGATGACCCGCTTGTCCTTCAGCGCCGAGATATCGTCCCACGTGTAGCCGAGCAGCCCCGTCAGGATTTCCTCGGTGTGCTGGCCGTACTCCGGCCCGGCGTTACGGATGGTCGTCGGGGTCTTGCTGAACTGCCACGGCGGCATGATGACCTTGAGCTTCTTGCCGGCCGGGTGGTCGAACTCGCGGAAGTACCCGTCCGCGTACGGCGTGGGATGGCTGGCGACCTCGGCCGGGGTCATGACCTTCGTCCAGACGAGGTCTTCCTTCCCGAGCCGCTCCGCCCACTCCGCCTGGGTCTTCGTCCTGAAGAGGTCGTCCAGAATGGGGATGAGCTCCAGGTTATGCTCCATGCGGAGCTCGTGGGTGGCGAAGCGGGGGTCGTTCTCCAGGTCGCCCAGTTCGAGCGCCCGGCAGATGCCCGCCCAGTAGCGGTCGCCCTGGATGCAGGCGAGCTGTATCCACTTGCCGTCCTGGCACTCGTAGCTGTTGAAAATGGGGTTGCTCTGCACCTTGCGGGACACCCGCGGGTACTCCAGACCGGTCGCCAGCACGGAGGACAGCACGATGCCCATGCTCCAGATGCCGCCGCCGAGCAGCGAGACGCAGACCTCCTGCCCCTCACCCGTGCGCTCGCGGTGGAAGAGGGCCATCATGATGGCGCAGGCGGCGTACATGCCGGTGGTGTTGTCCCCGAAGCCCGGCACCTGGAAGGCGAGCGGCGTCTCCGGCTCGCCGAGCGAGGCCATGACCCCGCTCCGCGCCCAGTACCCCACGAAGTCGTAGGCGCCGGTGTCCTTCTCCGGCCCGTGGAGGCCGTAGCCGCTGAGGTGCGTGTAGATGATTCTCGGGTTGATGGCGGAAATCTTCTCGTAGGTGAGGTCGAGGCTCTCGAGGGCGTGCGGCCGGAAGTTGCAGACGAAGACGTCCGCCTTGGCGACGAGCTGGTGGAGGATGTCCCGGCCCTCCTGCTGCTTCAAATCGAGCGTAATGCCCTTCTTGTTGAGGTTGTAGAACTCGAAGACGTAGTTGATGTCGTAGACCGGCACGTTGCCGCTGATTTTCAGGATGCCCCGGGTCTGGTCGCCGCCGTCGGTCCGTTCTATCTTGATGACCTCCGCCCCCATGTCCGCCAGGATACGGCAGCAAACCGGCGCCAGGCCGGCCTCGGAGCAGTCTATCACGCGTATTCCCTCGAGCGCCATCTTCATCACAGGATTCCTCCCTGTTTCTCTAGAGTTCGTTGCCGACGATGTTGCAGGAGCAGACCCCCGTCCCGGCGTTGCCGCCGAGGTTGTGGGTCAGCCCGAGCCGCGGGTTCTTGACCTGCCGCGGCCCCGCCTTGCCCTGGAGCTGCTTGTAGACCTCGTACATCATGCGCAGACCGCTCGCCCCGAGCGGGTGCCCGAAGCATTTCAGCCCGCCATCCGTATTGATGGGCATCTCGCCATCGAGCTCGAACGTCCCGGCGTTGATGTCCTCCCGGGCCCCTCCCCGCTTGGTGAAGCGCAGGTCCTCGTAGACGATCATCTCGTGGACGGAGAAGCAGTCGTGCACCTCGGCAATGGAAATTTCTTTCCGCGGGTCCTTGACGCCCGCTTCCTCGTAGGCGCGCCCGGAGCCGATGACGTTCTCGTCCATGTGGACGAAGTCGTAGTCCTGCCGCATGGCCCCCTGTCGCGCCCCGGCGCATATCTGCATGCTCTTGATGTAGATGGGGTCGTCGCGGAAGCTCCTGGCCATGTCCGCCCGGGTGACGACGGCCACCGAGGCCCCGTCGGAGACGCCGCAGCAGTCGTAGAGGCCGAGCGGCCAGGCCACGATGGGCGCGTTGACCACCTGCTCGATGGTCAGCTCGTTCTGGAAGTGCGCCTTGGGGTTCAAACTGCCGTTGTGATGGTTCTTGACGGCAATTTTGGCGAGCATCCGCTTGCCCTCTTCGGGCGGGATGCCGTAGTCGTGGAAGTAACGCGTCCCCAGGTAAGCGAAGGAGGCCGGCGCGCTGTACCCCGGCCCGATGCCGGAGGAGCCGTCGCCGTTGTCCCCGACCACCGCCGGGCCCTTGACTCCCGTCGTGCCGGAGTCCTTGAGCTTCTCCACGCCCACCGCCAGTGCCACGTCCACCGCCCCGGACGCCACCGCGAAGGTGGCCGCCCGCAGCGCCTCGGAGCCGGTGGCGCACATATTCTCGACGCGCGTCATCGGGATGTAGGGCAGCTGGAGCGGCGAGAGGGTGATGGCGCTGAGGCCGGAGAACACGGTGCCTATCCAGGCCGCCTGGAGGTCCTTCGGCTCGACGCCGGCGTCCTCGAACGCCTCGTAGGCCGCCTCGACGATGAGGTCTTCGACGCCCTTGTCCCAGCGCTCCCCGAACTTGGTGCACCCCATCCCGACGATGGCGACTTTATTCTTGATACCGTCCATATTACGACCTCCCCCCTTCCGGTTCGTCCGTCGCCGGCTTGGCCTTCCAGAAGTAGTTGATGATGCCGCGGCTCACGAACATGCGGCGGTAGGTCATCTCCACCGTCATGCCGACGGCGAGCCTGTCAATGTCGCAGTCCGTCAGCTCGCAGACGAGCCGCCCCCCGCCGACGAAGTCAATGACGCCGTTGACGCCGGGCGGGTTCTGCGTCGGCATGAGCTGGTCAATGGCGTAGGTGAAGAGCGTCGCCTTCTTGTCCGAGAACTTGTACGGCTCGAATTGGTCCCTCGCCTGACACTGCACGCAGACCCTGATGTTCTGGCCAATCTGGGCGAGCTGCGGCGTGCCGCAGTTGGTGCACCTCTTGCCGTAAAGCGCCGTGATGACCTGGCGCTCCCGCCAGCGGTTCGGCAGGGAGAGCGGCGAACGGTCCGGCAGGGTGCTCGCCTCGAGCGGCACCAGCCCCTTCCAGACGGCGTAGCGCCCATAGTCTATCGCCTGGGAGCCGGCCAGTTTGTCCGAGACCGCCGGTTTCTTCTGAAATCCCTTGATAGCGTCCGTGACGGTCAGCAGGAAGGCGTCGCAGCCGTCCCCGTAGAAAGCCGCGACGATGCGGTCGCCGGGCTTGGCCTTTTCGAGCGCCGCCGCCAGCATGAGGAGCGCCGCCGGCGTGCCGGTGTTGCCTATATCGTTGTAGAGACAGTCCTGCACCTGTCCCTTGTCCAGTTCCATTCGCCGGGCCAGCAAGGCGTGCTGGCGGGCGTCTGAGGCGTAGTAGACGCAGGTGGTGACATCCGCCGGTGCGAGTTTCTGCCGCTCCAGCAGGCCCGTCACCGCGGCCTGTACCGCCGGCAGGTAGCCGTTCTCGTCAATGAACCGCCCCTCGGTGGTGCGCACGTAGGCCTCCTCGGCCAGCCGCCAGTAGTCGGTGAAATCGTTGTTGACGGAGTACCAGCCGTTTATCTCGGCGATGACGTTCTCGGAGCCCACCATCACCGCCGCCGCGCCGTCCCCGAAGGCCGCTTCCAGCGTTCCCTTGGCCGCGGCGGGCCGGCAGTCGCTCGCCGCCACGAGGGCCGTCTTGGCGGAACCGGCGGTCACGGCGTCGCAGGCCGCTTTGAGCGCCTGTCCGGCCGCCCGCAGGGAGTTGGTGACGTCCGCCGTCTGGCACCCCTCGCCGAGGTCGGCCGCCGCGGCTACCATGGCCGCCGCCTGCTTCTCGCGGTAGGGGGCCGTCGTGGTCGCCAGGGTGAGGCTGTCCGCCCCGGTGCCAGCCCGGTTGAGACACTCTATCGTCGCCGCCACGGCCATGGTGAGGGTATCCTCGTCGTAGCCGGCCACGGCTTTCGTACCGGCGCCGCCCCGCCCGGACCACATGGCGGCCAGCGCGTCCCGGCTCAATCTGAAGATGGGGAGGTACGTCCCCAGAGCTGTAATCCCGACCATATCCCGGTTTCCTTTCTCGCCGTCCGGTCACGTCCGCAAGGCCGGCGCTCGGGGCCGGTCGAAGGGTGACACGGGCGTAAAACTACGACGCCTCCGATTCGGTTCGGGGGCGCTTGAAAAGCTAGGTGATGGTGAAGCCGCCGTCCACCGGCATGAGGATACCGGTGACGTAGGCGGCCTTGTCCGAGCACAGCCAGACGACCGCCTCGGCCACCTCGGCCGGGTCCGCGTCCCGCCCCAGCGGCACCATGTCCACCACGGCCTGGGCCATGCCGGGATTGAAGTCCAGCATCCGGTTGTAGAACCCGGTCCCCTTCATGCCGGCCGGGCAGACGGCGTTGATGCGGATGCCGGCCTTGCCGTACATCCCGGCGGCCGCCTTGGTCATGCCGTTGACGCCCCACTTGCAGCCGGAGTAGATAATCTGCCCCGGTGCCCCGATGAGCCCGGCGATGGACGAGGTGTTGACGATGCTCCCGCCGCCGTGCTTTTCCATCCAGGCTATCTCGTACTTCAGCCCGAGCCAGACGCCCTTGAGGTCAACGGCCACGAGGTTGTCGAATTTCTCCGCGGTAGCGTCGGTAATCTGCTCCGGCAGTTCCTCGATGCCGACGTTGTTGTGGGCGAAGTTGAGCCCGCCGTAGAGGGCGACGGTCTGCTCGATGAGCGCCTTCATCTGGGCGTCGTCGCTGACGTCCACCTTGACGAAGGCGGCCTCGCCGCCGTCCTTCTTGATGAGCGCCACGGTCTCGCTGCCGAGCTTCTCGTCAATATCCGCCACCACCACCCTGGCACCCTCGCGGGCGAACGCCTGCGCCGAGCAGCGCCCCAGCCCGAGCCCGGCCCCCGTCACGAGCGCAACTTTTCCCTGGAACATGCCTGCCATCGGGATACCTCCTGTCGTCCTGGTAGTAGGGAACGCGGTCTTCCTCAATCTTATTGTTTTGCCGGGGGACTGTCAAATGGCGCACGCTCGTTTCGAGCCTGCCGGAAAGGCTCCGGCAGGACGAAAGTCCTCTTGACGGCCGGGTATTTTTAGTTTAATATATGAACTATATAATTTCTCAACAGTCAAAATGTAAACTGTATACAGAGTATACCATGTCCGCGAGCAACCTACGGAGGAACGGGCCCATGACCGAGGAAACCATTGAAAAGGTCGCGGCGGACCTGCTTTCCCTGCCGCCGCTCGTCTTCCGCATCATCCGCAAGAAGATTATCAAGACCACCCTGGCGGACCTGGACGTGGACATCAAGTTCACCCACTACGAGGTGCTGCGCCTCCTCGACCAGGAAGGCACCCTTCACGTCGCCCGCATCGGGGAGCAGCTCGTCCTCGCCAAGGCCCAGATGACCCACATCATTGACCACCTCGTGGGGCTCGGCCTCGTCGAGCGTGAGCCGGACACCGCCGACCGCCGCACCCTCAACATCGGCCTCACCAGGGCCGGCCGCCGCTTCGTCCGGGAGCAGGAAGACACCATCGTCAACGCCGTCCGGGAGAACATGTCCTCCCTGGAACCGGATGAGCTGGCGTCCCTCTGCCGGGCGCTCCGGAACGTGCGGGACGCCCTCTTCAAGCTGGAAGCCTGACCAGACCGAAGGGAACAATGCAGCAACGCGCCGGGCAAGACTATAAGAATATCCTCGATACCGAGGCCGTCGGCAAGCTCCTTTTCAAGCTGTCCGGACCGGTCTTCATGGGCATGTTCGTGCAGTCCATGTACAACATCATCAGCACGATTTTCATCGGCCGGGATGTGGGGCCGCTGGGTATCGCCGGCCTGTCCGTCGCCTTCCCCCTCCAGATGATGGGCTTCGGCCTCGGCAGCCTGTCCGGCATCGGCGGCATGTCGCTCATCTCCCGGATGCTCGGCGCCCGCGAGAACGAGCGGGCGGAGAAGTCCCTCGGCAACGGCATCACCCTGTCGCTCATCCTGAGCGGCGTCATGATGCTGGCGCTGCTGCCGTTCCTCGATTTCTGGCTGCGGCTCATCGGCGCCTCGGAGGAGGTCTTGCCCTACGCCCACGGCTACATGCTTTACGTCGGCGTGGCCATCCTGTTCCAGGTGGTGTCCACCTCGCTGCTGAACTTCGCCCGCGCCGAGGGCAACGCCCGCGTCGGCATGGTGGCCATGGTCTCCGGGGCGCTCCTCAGCATCCTGTTCAGCTTCGTCTTCATCGTCTGGCTCGGCTGGGGCGTCGAGGGTGCCGGCCTGGCCGTGCTGCTGGCCCAGCTGGTGGCCACCGGCTATCTCGCCCTCTACTACTGGAACGGCAACAGCTACCTGAAAGTCCGCCGCGTCAACCTGCGGCCGGACTTCGGGATCATGAAGGAGATGGTCGGCATCGGCCTCGGGGCCTTCGCCCAGATGTTCGCCGGCAGTCTCTCGGTGATGATCGTCATCAACATGGTGGAGCGCCACGGCGGCGATTTCGCCGTCGGCGCCTTCGGCATCGTCCAGCGCATCATGATGTTCGCCAACATGCCGGCCATGGTCCTCAGCCAGGGCGCCCAGCCCATCATCGGCTTCAACTACGGCGCCAAGCGGTTCGGCCTGCTGCTGAAATCCATGAACCAGGCGCTCGCCCTGGGCGTCGCGCTCAGCATCGCGGGCTTCCTGGTGGTGTACTTCATCCCGGACGCCATCATGCGGATATTCAGTGATGACGTCGAGCTCGTCAACCTGGGGGCGGACGCTTCCCGCCGCATGCTCCTCTCCCTGCCTCTCATCGCCCCCATCGGCATCGGGACGATGATATTCCAAGCCATCGGCAAGGCCCGGCGGGCCTTCGTGGCCGCCATCGCCCGGCCCGTCCTCTTCCTCATCCCGGCCGTCTTCATCCTGGCCCACTTCCTGGGCCTCAACGGGGTCTGGTTCACCTTCCCCGTATCGGATACCTTTACCTTCACCTTGGTCATCATCCTCATCGTCCCCGTCATCCGGTACTTCCGGTCCCAGGCGGGCGGGCCCGGCGGGAGCGCCCCGGCGCTCCACGGGCAGCCGCTACTTCACCCGGAGGAGAGCCCCGCCGCGGACTGAGCCATGAAACAGACGGCCTCCCCCACCAGCCTGCATCACGCCCTGGATACGGACCGCATCGGCCGGCTCCTCTTCCATCTCTCCATGCCGGTCTTCCTCGGCATGTTCGTCCAGACGATGTACAACGTCATGAACACCATCTTCGTCGGGCACAACGTGGGGCCGCTCGGCATCGCCGGTCTCTCCATCGTCTTCCCCATCCAGATGCTCGGCATGGGCATGGGCCAGATGGTCGGCATCGGCGGCATGTCCCTCATCTCGCGCTACATCGGCGCCGGCCGGTCGGAGGACGCGGAGAAGGCGCTCGGCAACGGGCTGAGCCTGGGCATTCTCATCTCCGTAATCGTCATGGCGCTCGTGCTGCCGCTCGTCAACTACTGGCTGCGGCTCATCGGCGCCACGGACGAGGTACTGCCCTTCGCCCGGGACTACCTGAGCATCGTCATGTACGCGCTGCCGTTCCAGATACTGTCCCTAGCGCTGCTCAACTACACCCGCGCCGAGGGCAACGCCCGGGTCGGCATGGTGGCCATGATACTCGGCGCCGTGACCAACATCATCTTTGATGCCACCTTCATCGCCTGGCTCGGCTACGGCGTCAAGGGCGCGGCCTGGGCCACCTTCATCTCCCAGGCGGTGTCGCTCGTCTTCCTGGCGCTCTACTACTTCAACGGCAACAGCTTCCTCAAGGTGCGCCTGGCCAACCTGAGGCTGAAAATGGCCATCATCCGCCCGATGTTCTCCATCGGCGTCGGCGCCTTCGTGCAGACCGTCAGCGGCAGTCTGTCCGCGATGATCCTCATCAACTCCGTCGTGCACTATGGCGGCGACTACGCCCTGTCCGCCTTCGGGATCATCCAGCGCATCTTCATGTTCGCCATCATGCCGTCGCTCGTGCTCGCCCAGGGGGCCCAGCCCATCCTCGGCTACAACTACGGCGCCCGGCGGTTCGGCCTGGCCATGAAGGTCGTCGTCATGGCCTTCGCGGCCTCCACCATTCTCGGCAGCGTCATGTTCCTCTTCCTCTACTTCATCCCGGCGCCCATGATACGCGTCTTCACGAATGATACGGAGCTCATCAGCGTCGCCGTCGGGGCGGCCAAGTTCATGTTCCTCGGTATGCCGCTGCTCGGCTTCGTCAACGTGGGCCTCATGGTGTTCCAGGCCATCGGCCGGGCGGTACCGGCCTTCATCGTGGCGGTCGCCCGGCAGGTGCTCTTCCTCATTCCCATCGTCCTCATCGTGCCGCGGTTCATCGGCCTCAACGGGCTCTGGCTGTCCTTCCCCGGCTCGGACCTGCTAACGACGCTGCTCGTAACGTCGCTCGTCATACCGGTGCTGCGGGGCTTCCGCCGCCAGGCCAGGTCCGGCGAAGGCGATCCCGATGGCGGCCTGGACTCGGGTTCCGGTCCCGAGACGGGACCGGTCCCGGTGACCGTCATGGAGTGACGGGCGTCTTGCCGCCCTCCCCGTTTCCGGCTATACTGTCCCCGGAATCTCCCGTGTGAGGTGTGGTATGTCCCGGAGTGTTGCCTCCCCGGACATCGCGGACTGGCTCCTCGACCCCGCCGACCCCGGCCCGCGCTACCTGGCCCTCCGCCACCTCTTCCCCGCCGACGAGCCGGAGCTCGCCGCCGCCCGCCGCGAGGCGCACCGCCGCGGCCCCATCGCCCAAATCCTCGCCAACATGCACCCGGACGGCTACTGGGTCAAGCCCGGCGGGGGCTACGGGCCCAAGTACCGGAGCGGCGTGTGGTCGCTGATCGCCCTCGCCCAGCTCGGCGCCTCCATCGATGAGGACCCGCGCCTCGGCGCCGCCGCAAATTACTACCTGGACCACGCCGTGACGCCGGCGGGGCAGATTTCCTACAACGGCGCGCCCGGCGGCACCATCGACTGCCTCCAGGGCAATATGCTGGCCGTCCTCCTCGACCTCGGCGTCGCGCCGGAAAAGCTGGAGAATGCCTTCGACTGGATGGCCCGCACCGTCACGGGAGAAGGAATAGCCGAACAAAAAGACCGTGATGCACCGCTCCGCTACTACGCCTACAAGTGCGGCCCCGGTTTCCGCTGCGGCCCAAACAACAAGCTCCCCTGCGCCTGGGGCGCCGCCAAGGTCATGCTCGCCTTCTCGAAGCTCCCCCGTGAGGACCGCACCCCCCGCATCGAGGCCGCCATCCGGGTCGGGGTGGACTTCCTCTTCTCGGTGGACCCGGTGACCGCCGCCTGGCCCTGCGGCTACGCCCCCAAGCCGAGCCCCAACTGGTGGAAGTTCGGCTTCCCCGTGTTCTACGTGACGGATATCCTCCAGGTCGCCGGAGCGCTCGCCGGCCTGGGCTATGGCAACGACCCCCGCCTCGCCGGGACGCTCGAGTACATCCGCGACAAGGGCGGCCTCCAGGGGACGTGGAAGATGGAGTACAACTACGCCGGCAAGACCTGGTGCGACTGGGGCCGCGGCGGCCGGCCGAATAAGTGGGTCACCGTCCGCGCCCGCCGCGTCCTCGACGGCCCGGCCTGAACTCCCGCGAGGGTATTGACAGAGGGCAGCGCCATCGGTTACAATGCCTCACCACAACCTCGTGGAAGGAGGCTTCGTATGAGCGAGACCCCATTCCGCCGGCTGCGCACCTACAACCTCGTCATGGGCTGCCTGCACCTGGCCCAGGGCGTGGTCATCATCGTCCTCAGCAACAATTTCACCCTGCCCGTCACCACGTCATTCCTCACCCTGAACCAGTCGCTCGGCAAGCTCTGGCCGTCCACGGACGCCCTCGTGGAGCTGCCGCTCGGCATCATGGTGGCCGTCTTCCTCTTCCTCTCCGCGCTGGCCCACTTCACCGTGGCCGGGCCGGCCTACCGGTGGTACACCGCCAACCTGAGCAAGGGCATCAACAAGGCCCGCTGGTACGAGTACGCCCTCAGCGCCTCGCTGATGATCGTGCTCATCGGGATGCTCTGCGGCGTCTACGACCTCGGCGCGCTGCTGATGGCCTTCGTCCTCACCGCCGTCATGAACCTCTGCGGGCTCATCATGGAGGTCCACAACCAGACCACGGAGAAGACGCACTGGCTCTCCTTCTGGGTCGGCTGCCTGGCCGGCGTCGCCCCGTGGGTGGCCATCGCCATCTACTTCTTCGGCTCGCTGGCGCAGGCGGGCGGCGGCGTCCCGACCTTCGTGTACGTCATCCTGCCCACCCTGTTCGTCTTCTTCTTCAGCTTTGCGCTGAACATGGTGTTCCAGTACCGGAAGGTGGGGAAGTGGCGGGACTACCTCTACGGCGAGAAGGCGTACATCTTGCTCAGCCTGGTCGCCAAGTCCGCCCTCGCCTGGCAGGTGTTCGCCGGGACGCTGCGCCCGGTATAGAGGCGAGTGATGGCTGTCAAAATCGTCACTGACAGCACCGCGGATATCCCTCCTGGGCTGGCTGCTGAACTCGGCATTGCCGTGGTGCCCATCTACGTGCGTTTCAGGGACCGGGCATACCGTGACGGCGTGGACATCACTCCGGACGAGTTTTTCCGTCTCCTGGCGGAATCACCCCATCATCCGGCCAGTTCCCAGCCCACGCCGGAGGACTTCGAGAACGCCTACGCCGCTTTCTGCGACGATGCGGAGGGCATCGTTTCCATCCACATTTCCTCGAAAATCAGCGGGACCTGCAACGCCGCCGCCATCGCCGCCGCGAACCTCCACCCCCGGTGTCCGATAGAGGTGATTGACTCCGGCTTGAACTCGGCCGGTCTGGCGATCGTCGTCATGGAGGCGGCCCGCGCGGCTCAAGCCGGCAGCGACTATACGGCCGTTCTCGAGCGCACCCGCGCGGCCCTGCGCCGGACGGACATGCTCGGCATGTTCAGCACCATGAAGTACCTCGTGCGGGGCGGCCGCGTGTCGCGGGCCATCGGCATGGTGGCTGCCATCATCAACGTCATGCCGCTGCTTACCTTCCGGGAGGGTCAAATCGTCCGGGCCGGGATGGTGCGGAGCCTGTCCGCCGGCCTGGACCGGCTCTGCGGCTTCGTGGCGGACAAGCGTGATCTGGCGGAGGTGGTCATCGTGCACAGCGCCGTGTCGGACCGGGCGGAGACACTGCGGGAGCGCCTCGGTGGTCTGTTCCCGAAAGAACAGATACCGGTGTTCGAGATGGGCGCCGGCCTGGGCGTGCACGGCGGCCCCGGCGTGCTGCTCGTCGGCACCCGGGAACGCGCCGCCCCCTAGGTCCTGAACAGCGCCGGCCACGCCAGCATGTCGAGCACGGCCGTTTGCACGCAGAAGGCCGCCGCCCCGGCGACCGCCAGCCAGTAAGACGTTCCGGTCTCGCGCGGGCTCACGGTAAGGATGGCGGCCAGTAGCGCCAGCGACCCGATGCCTGCCAGCACGAGCACCAGCCTGACCGCCGCCCATTGCCCGCCGCCCGGCTGGGCCAGGTAGCCGAAAAGCAGCGGCATCCACAGCGCCGACGGCACCAGGATAACCACGAAGATAACGTGGAACAGCCAGTAGCGCGCCCCGCCGAAAACCGTTACCGTGTCCGGGTCGGCCCGGAAGAACAGCCAGAACGCGAAAGCGAAGTAGCCCAGCGCGGCCAGCAGCATGGTGACGTAGTTGAACTGCCGCAGCCAGCCGGTGACCCCGCCCCACAGCGCCTCGGCGGAACCCGGGTGCGCGCTGAATCCCCAGACATAGCTGCCGATGACCGCCGCCCCTCCGGCCGCCATGATGGCCAGCAGAACCCAGTGCTGCAGGTGCATACGCATATACCTCCGTTCCTAGGTCTTGACCGTATAGCCGGCGGCTTCGAGCGCCGCCCGGATTTTCACCGGGTCAATACCCAGCTGCTCGCTGCCGCTGGTGAGCGTCATCACCTTGGCGTGGGTGGTGCGCATGGCCTCGTTGGTCACCCCGGCGAAGCCGAGCTCCGCCAGCACCGGGATGAGGTCCCTGTGCGCCTCGGTTATTTCGAACAGCGTGCTGTTCAGATCAATCTCGCTCATCTATCAGCCTCTTTTCTCCCTCCAGGGCCCGGATGCGGGTCACGTCCTGCGCCACCTCGATGACCCCCAGGTACTTCCCGGCGGCGTCCCGCAGCGCGAAGAACCGGATGTAGATGAACTTGCCGGCGATGGTCAGCCAGAACTCGTAGGAGTCCCGGCTGCCGTCCTTGAAGGACTGCACGATGCGCTCCACCGCGTCGAGGCTCTGGGGCGGGTGGCAGTTCTTGACGTTCCGCCCGATGATGGACGTCGAGCGGGTGAAAATGCGGTCTTTGCCCTTGGAGAAGTACTTGACCGTATCGTCCGCGCCGACGAAGGTGATGTCCACCGGCAGCGCGTTGAGGAGCGGCAGTATCTCGGCGGCCGATATAGCGCCCGTCGGGAAGGTGATGACGCCGTCGCCGACACAGGCCTCCTCGACGACCGTCCCGGTCAGGTTGGCGATGAGGTGGGAGGCCTCGGCGGGCTTTTCGATGAACACGTAGCCCACCTCCTCGCTCTCCCGCAGGATTTCCACCCAGTCCGCCGCGTCGAGCTTTTCCAGGGCCGTGGAGAAGAGGATGTTCTCCTCTTTGAAAATCATGCCGTTCACTTCCTCGATGAGCGGGGCGAGGGTCTTCTCCCGGAATGTCTCCAGCTTCTCCGCCGGCGTGTCCTTGAGCTCGGCGATGGCCGCCTTGAGCATATCGCGTATCTCGTTGTCCTTGCCCCACATCACCTTGGACGGCCCGGTAAAATTCTTCTTTTCGAGGAACGGGAAGAGGAACTGCTCCTTGCGCTCGTAGTGGGTGGCGATGCCGCGCAGCATCGTCAGCAGGGCCGTCATGCCCTTCTTGGCTTTCGCCCGCTGCAGGGCGTCGAGCAGCTTCTCTATCTCCCGGTTCTCCTGCTTGAAGAGGTAGACCGGGTGCGAGGGCGAGGTCTCCGCCATCTCGACGCTTTCCAGCGCGCTCTGGAAGATGAGGGCGTGGACGTTGCAGAACTTCTTGATTTCCTCCGCGGTGAGCCCCTCGTCGAGGAGCCCCTGCTCCAGCTCGGCTATCTCCGTCGAGGTCACGTTGCCCACTTCCTTCTCGAAGCGGTCCCTGGCCGCCTCGGCGGTGAGCCCCTCGTGGAGCTTGAGGATAATGTCTTTCAGCGCCGCTTTCTTGGTGCCGTTTGTCTCGGTCATTGCCGCCGCCTCCCGTGCCTGCTTGTTTTCAGTGACACTATTATACTACCGCCGGCGGAGATACGGGAATACGATATTTGTCTCGTTCGGCAATTCGTTTTCCACGCTCGTTTCAGCTTTGAAACAGTCGCCAAACCGCGACAAAATCGCCTTGCCAATCCCGGCCAAATCCGCTAAAGTCAAACCGTGAGCAAGGCGGATAAAATCGTCTACGTGTGCCAGGAGTGCGGCAAGGAGTCTTCCAAGTGGCTCGGCCGCTGCTCGGACTGCGGACAGTGGAACACCATGGTAGAAATCAGGGCCTCCGCGATGGCCGCGCCCGCCCGCCCCGTCATGCCCATATCACCGCCGCAGGAGCTCTCCGAGGTCTCCATCGAGACCGCCGACCGCTTCCCGCTCGCCATCGGGGAGTTCGACCGCGTCCTCGGCGGCGGCCTCGTGGCCGGCTCGCTCACCCTCATCTCCGGCGACCCCGGCATCGGCAAGTCCACGTTGCTGCTGCAGGCTTCAGCTTCGCTTGCTTCATCGCAAAAATCCGTCGTCTACGTCACCGGTGAGGAGACCGCCCACCAGATCAAACTAAGGGCGGAGCGCCTCGGCCTCGGCGGCAAGGGCCTCTTCATCATGGCGGAGACGGACCTGGAGGCCGTCCTGGAGCACGTGGAGCAGATGGCCCCCTCCCTGCTCGTCGTGGACTCCATCCAGACCGTCTACCTCCCCTCCGTGGAGTCCGTCCCCGGCAGCATCACCCAGGTGCGGGAGTGCACCATGCGCCTCATGCAGTGGGCCAAGCGGCAGGCCGTCTCGGTCTTCATCACCGGCCACGTCACCAAGGAGGGCGCCATCGCCGGGCCGCGCGTGCTGGAGCACATCGTGGACGTGGTGCTCTACCTGGAAGGAGAGCCGTTCTCCGCCTACCGTTTGCTCCGCTGCGTCAAGAACCGCTTCGGCTCGACCAATGAGATAGGCGTCTTCGAGATGAAGGAAAAGGGCCTCGAGGAGGTCGCCAATCCCTCCAAGGCCTTCCTCTCCCAGCGCGGCGCCGCCGCCGTCGGCTCCGCCGTCGTTCCCACCATCGAGGGCTCCCGCCCGTTACTCGTAGAAATACAGGCCCTCACCACCACGACCGCCTTCGGCATGCCCCGCCGCACCGCCAACGGCGTGGACTACAACCGCCTGCTGCTCATTACCGCCGTCCTCACCAAGCGGGTGGGGACAAAACTCGGCAACCAGGACATCCTCGTCAACGTCACCGGCGGCCTCAAGGTGGGCGAGCCCGCCGCCGACCTCGGCACGGCCCTGGCCATCGCCTCCAGCTTCCGTGATAAAGAGGTCGCCGCCCACACCGCCGCCATCGGCGAGGTGGGGCTGAGCGGGGAGCTCCGCGCCGCCGCCCAGATGGAGCGCCGCCTGCAGGAGGCGGCCCGGCTCGGCTTCACCGCCTGCATCGTGCCGAAGAACGGCCCCAGGTACGCCGCCCCGGACGGCATCCGATTGGTAAAGGCCGCTACCCTCCGCGAGGCGGTCAATGCCGCCCTCGTGGAAAAGGGCGACGAGACGCCGGATTTAAGCCCGCTATTTGAAGAGGAGGGGCAAGGATGAAGCAAAAAACTGACTTGCGGGATACTTGCGCACATTGCCAAGTAACCAATTGCATTGATCTCTTTCGACACTTAAGGGACGACAATGAATTTGCCGGAGGAGAGCTTTATACATATCAACTACTAAGTCACAGCTTCATTACGAAGAAAGGGTTGGCAGAACACGTATGTTCAAATGGGCGATTGCTACAATGCGCCTGCTTTGTAATAGGAACCGCCTATTTCAATCTTTCAGAAAATGAGTATCTCACGATAATTTGTAACGAAATAATGCGCGACCTAAAGACTAGTTTTTTCTTGGCAATGTGCGGACACTATAGGCAAGCAATATTGTTACAAAGGTGCATCTTAGAAAATTTCCTCTATGGGCTATATTTTTCGGCGGAGCATTATAAATTCAATAAGTGTAATGACGACGCAACGACTAACCAGCATAATTTCAAGTCCTGGGTCAAGGGAGGGTTTCGTAAACAGGAATCCTATTTGCTAGATATTATTGAAAAGGCAGAGATAAACACCAAAACAGAAACTAAAGAATGGAAATCGTTGTTTAACGAATTATCACAGTTTGTTCATACAATCCTTCACACTCCCATGGGAAGGAAAATAATCGATGGTAACGATGAAATACCTGGTTGTTTTGCCGAAGTTGAATTTAGTGAAGACGGGCTAATTGAGTGGTCAGGCTATTTTCGGAAGCTCGTATTCTTAATGTTATATAAATTGCTCACGTTATATCCCTTCATCAAGAAAGAAGGCGGAGGGAAATTAGCTCTACGCCAAATTAGAGCTGAATTTAAAAGCCTCCAAAGCAAAATCAAGGACCCATATCTTACTCAGATATTGAAAATGCGAGGTACCAGTTATAAAACTAGCAATGCAAACAAAAACTAAATTTACTATTAAGCTCATTTTGCTTCACCAAGAGATAAGCCAATGACCACCAAACCAATCGTCGCCGCCGTCATCGTCGCCGCCGGGCAGGGCCTCCGCATGGGCGGCGTTGATAAGGTGCTCTCCCCCCTCGGCGCCGAGCCCATTTTGCTCCGCGCCACCCGGCCCTTCCAGGAATCGGACGCCATCAGCCAGATCGTCATCGTCATCGCCGGGGAGAAGGAAGAGATGTGCCGCCATCTCATCGGCGGGGAGGCCTGGTCCAAGGTCACCCACATCTGCATCGGCGGCCCGCGCCGCCAGGACTCCGTCGCCGAGGGCCTCAAGCGCCTCAACCGGTTCGACTACGTCATGATCCATGACGGCGCTCGTCCCCTCGTCACCGCGGCTATCATCAAGCGCGGCCTGGAGGCCGCCCGTGAGACCGGCGCCGCCGTGGCCGCCGTGCCCGTCACGGACACCATCAAGCGGGCGGACGAAGACCTCACCGTGGTGGAAACGCTCTCCCGCCAGAACCTCTGGGCCGTCCAGACACCGCAGGTCTTCCGGTTCGATGTCATCCAGATAGCCCACCTCCAGGACGCCGAGGAAGCCACCGACGACGCCTCCCTCGTGGAGCGGCTCGGCCACAAGGTCAAGCTCTACCTGGGCGCCTACGATAACATCAAGATTACCACCCCGGACGACCTGACCGTGGCGCACAACATCCTCCGCCAGCGGGGCGAGTTCTCATGAGGGCCGGCATCGGCTACGATATCCACCCGCTCGTGGCGGACCGGAAGCTCGTGCTGGGCGGGGTTACCGTTCCCTTCGAGAAGGGCCTCGACGGCTGGAGCGATGCCGACGTCCTCACCCACGCCGTCATGGACGCCCTGCTCGGCGCCGCCGCGCTCGGGGACATCGGCCTTCACTTCCCTCCCGGCGACGAATCTTTGAAAGGGATTTCCTCGCTCGTGCTGCTGGAACGGGTCGCGGACCTGCTGGACGAGAAGGGCTACGCACCGGCCAACGTGGACGTCACCGTCGTCGCCGAGCGCCCCAGGCTGCGGGAGTATATTGACGTCATGCGGGCCAACCTCGCCGCCGCGCTGGAGATTGACGTAGAGTCCGTCAGCGTCAAGGCCAGCACCAATAACACCCTCGGCAGTCTCGGCGCGGGGGAGGGCATCGCCGCGCTGGCCGTGGCCGTCATCGAGGAGCGCTCATGAGCCTCGGCCACGTCATCTTCGTCGTCATCGGCGCGCTCATCGCCGCCTACGGCGTCTGGCGCTACCTGCCCCGGGCCCTCCTCTACGTCCTGCCGGGCGGTATCCGCGGCACCTTCCGCGAGGGCGACCAGCTCCGGTTCGGGGCCCGCGAAAAATCCCTGGAAACCGTGGACGCGCTCACCCTGCTCGGCTTCACCCCCGTCGGCCTCCAGCTGGAAAAACCCCCGCTCTGGTCACGCGTCCTCAAGGTGCTCGTCCTTGCCGGCCCCGGCGCGGAGCTGGCCTGCGTCATCCCCGCCAAGCGGTCCATCACCTGGTACTTCGAGACCCTCTTCGAGGACGGCGGCCTGGTCATCACCGCCGGGAGCGGCTTCAAGCCCGTCAACGAGGGCGGCCTCTACCAGTCCGTCCCGGAAGGGCTGGACGCGGCCGGGCTGCTCGACCGCCACCGCGAGAACGTCGCCCATTTCGCCAAGGAAGGCCGCGTGCCCCTGAAGAGGTACCCGCCGGACGTTATCGCCGGCACCACGGCGGTCTACTACGGCTTCCCGATCGTCCGGCACGGCATGCGCACCTACGGTTCGATGAACCTCGTACCCCTCGTCGTGTTCTGTATCCCGCTCGTCATCGCCCTCCTCTGAACGGGGGCATTCCTTCCGGCGCCTTCGGCTGGTATAATGAAACGGGGCCGGCCCCGTGCCCGCGCCCGACCGATTACCATGACAGGCGGCTTGACATGAAGATTTTCAACACCCTTTCCGGGAAAAAAGAGGAGTTCACGCCCATCGGCGACCCGGTGACGATGTACGTCTGCGGCGTCACCCCCTACGATGACGCCCACCTCGGCCACGCCATGAGCTACATCCTCTTCGATGTCATCCGCCGCTACCTCCGCTTCCGCGGCTACAACCTCAAGGCCGTCCAGAACGTGACGGACATTGACGACAAGCTCATCAACCGCGCCAACCGCCTGGAGGTCCCGGTCCGGGAGCTGGCGGAGAAGTACACCGCCCGCTACTTCGAGGACATGGCCGCCCTCAACGTGGCGCCGCCGGACGTCATCCCCTACGCCACGGAAGAGGTGCCGATGATACTGGACGTCATCCAGGGCCTGGTGGACAAGGGCTACGCCTACCCCGCCGCCGGCAGCGTCTATTTCCGCGTCCGTAAGGTGAGCGACTACGGCAAGCTGTCCCGCCGCAAGTTCGATGACATGATGACCGGGGCCGGCACCGAGCCCGGCGAGGAGAAGGAAGACCCGCTGGACTTCGTCCTCTGGAAGGCCGCCAAGCCCGGCGAGCCCGCCTGGGACAGCCCCTGGGGACCGGGACGGCCCGGCTGGCACATCGAGTGCTCCGCCATGTCCCTCAAATACCTCGGCGAGCAGATTGATATCCACGGCGGCGGCCAGGACCTCGTCTTCCCCCACCACGAGAACGAGATTACCCAGTCGGAGAGCTACACCGGCAAGGCCCCCTTCGTGCGGTACTGGCTGCACAACGGCGCCCTCCAGATGGGCGGCGAGAAGATGAGCAAGTCGCTCGGCAACCTCATCTCCATCCGTGAAGCATTGGACATCGTCTCCTCGGACGGCCTGCGGGTGTTCGTGCTCGGCTCGTACTACCGCAGCCCCCTCACCTACTCGGAGGAAGCCCTCGCCGCCGCGGAGAAGGGCGCCGAGCGGCTCCGCCAGGCCGCCACCCGTACCGGCGGTTCGGCCCCGGCCGGCACCGACCCGAAGACCGGCCGGGACGCCTTCATCGCCGCCATGGACGATGATTTCAACACCCCCCAGGCCCTCGCCGTCCTCTTCGACCTCGTCCGGGACATCAACAAGGCGGCCGACGCCGGCGAGGACGTCACCGCGCTCCAGACTACCCTCAAGGAGCTCGGCGGCGTGCTCGGGCTGACCTTCGCCGCCCCGGAAAGCGACGGCGCCGGTGACGCCGGCCCCTTCATCGAGCTCCTCATCGCCACCCGCGCCGAGCTCCGCAAGGCCAAGCAGTTCCAGCTCGCGGACGGTATCCGCGACAAGCTGACGGAGCTGGGCGTCGTCCTGGAAGACACCCCCCAGGGCACCACCTGGAAACGGAAACGCTAGCGTACGGAGGTACGGGCCATGTGGCAGAACATCGGGTATACCCTCATCGGTATCGGTGTCCTCGTACTCATCGGCTGGGCGGTCAAGGGCTTCTTCGTCTCTGACGCCGTCCCCCTCCTGCTCCGCATCGCCGCCGGCGTCATCGGCGTCGGCGTGGTCATTCTGCTCGGCGTCGCCGTCAAGGACCGTCTCACGAAGAAGGACGAATTCAAGGAGGTGGAGCATTGATTATCACCACCACGGAAAGCGTCGAAGGTAAGAAGGTCAAGCGCACCCTCGGCATGGCGCGCGGCAGCACCATCCGGGCCAAGAACATCGGCAAGGACATCATGGCCGCCTTCCGCAACATGGCCGGCGGCGAGATTACCGAGTACGTCCAGATGATGGCCCAGGCGCGCGAGGAGGCCCTCAAGCGTATGGAGGACATGGCCGAGGAGATGGGCGCCAACGCCGTCATCTGCGTCCGCTTCGGCACCTCGATGGTCATGCAGAACGCCGCCGAGGTCCTCGCCTACGGCACGGCGGTCGTCCTGGAGTAAAAAAACAGGGGAGGCACGGTCATTACTCCGTACCTCCCCGTCATGGCCACTCGCGGCTCGCCGTTTCCTTTCCGGGTGATTGCGCCTCTCCTCACCCGCTGCCACAGGGTCCCGTGGGCGGGCTGTTTCCAGCACTCCGGTTTTGCCACGCGTGGTGCCGGTTGCCCGGCAGGGACAAGCTCCGGCCTGCTAGCCCTTCCCGATGCGGAAAACCTTGGTCCCGCAGATGGGGCAGACGCCCTGGACAGCCGGCCGGCCGTTCTTCAGTGTCACGTTCCTGGGATTCTTGATTTCAACCTTTTTTCTGTCCTTCATGCAATAGGCCTGAACCATTTCCGGACCTCCTTCGGTTGTCTTGCCTAGGAGGTTAACAAACCTTCCCCCGTTTGTCAATAGCTACAGGTTCATTTCCAACCCTTTTTCAGTCACGGCGCCGTACGTGAGGCGGCGGGTCGCCGCGAAGCGGCCGGTGCCGGCCCGCCCAAACGAAAGCGGCGGGCTTTGCAGCCCGCCGCGCGAGGACTCTTTCCAGAGGGCGGTCTCAGCCGGTAATCCGGAGCGAGACGATAGCCAGGATCACGAAGATGACCGCCAGCACGATGGTCAGCTGGAACATCGTCTTCTCGACGCCCCGCTTCGTCCGGTAGACCGTGTCCGCCTGCCCGAAGATGCCGCCGAGCCCGCCGCCCCGTACCTGGAGCAGCGAGACGACGATGAGGGCCACCGCCACCACTATCTGCGCTATATATAAATAGGTGTCCATGCCGTTGTCTCTCCCCCGTACCGGCTACCCGGCCTCATCCAGCTTCCGCTTGAGAACGTCGTTGACGACCTGGGGATTGGCCCGCCCCTTGGTCGCCTTCATGACCTGCCCGACGAGGAATTTGAGGGCCTGTTCCTTCCCGGCCCGATAGTCCGCCACGGGCTGCACATTCAAGTTTATCACTTCGGCGGCTATTTTCTCAAGCTCCGCCGTGTCGCTGATCTGGCTCAGGCCCCGCGCCGCGATGATGTCCCCGGCGCTCTGGCCGCTCTGATACATCTCCTCGAGGACGGACTTGGCCGTGGCGGCGTTGATGGTGCCGCGGGAGGCCGCGATAAGCTCCGCCAGCCGCGCGGGCGCGACCTTTTCCCCGAACGCCTCGATGTCCGCCTGGTTGGCGTTGAGGATACGGCTCACCTCCCCGAGCAGCCAGTTGCTGACGTCCTTGGGCGTGACGTCCGCGCCGGCACCGGCCGCCGCCTCGAAGTAGTCCGCCAGGGCTTTGCTGACGGTGAGCTGCTCGGCATCGTAGCGGGGCAGCCCGAACCCCTCCATGAACCGGTCGCGGCGCGCCTCGGCGAGCTCCGGCAGCCGCGCCTTGACCGCCGCGACCCACTCGCGGGAGATGATCATCGGCGGCAGGTCCGGCTCCGGGAAGTAGCGGTAGTCGTGGGCGTACTCCTTGGTGCGCTGAGAGACCGTCTTGCCGCTGGCCTCCACCCAGCCGCGCGTCTCCTGCACGATGGGCTTGCCCTCGGCGAGGGCCTTGCGCTGCCGGGTGGCCTCGTACTCCATGGCCAGGAACACGGCCCGGAAGCTGTTCATGTTCTTGATTTCGACCTTCACGCCGAGCTCGGTGCTCCCCTCCGGCCGCACGCTGATGTTGGCATCGCAGCGGAAGCTGCCCTCCTCCATGTTGCCGGTGGACACGCCGAGGTACTGCAAGATGCTGCGGAGCTTGATAAGGTACTGGCGGGCTTCCTCCGGCGAGCGCAGGTCCGGCTCCCCGACGATTTCCATGAGCGGGCAGCCCGCCCGGTTGACGTCCACCAGGGAGAAGTCCCCGCCGAGGCCGCTCCGGTGGGAGAGCTTGGCGGTGTCTTCCTCGAGGTGCACCCGCGTCACGCGGATACGCTGCCGCACGCCCTCCGCCTCTATCTCCAGCCAGCCCCCCAGGCCGATGGGTTCGTCGTACTGGGATATCTGGTACGCCTTCATGAGGTCCGGGTAGTGGTAGTTCTTGCGGTCGAACTTGGTGTACTCCGGCACCGTGCAGTGGAGGGCCAGCGCCGTCATCATGGTGTACTCAACCGCCTGCCGGTTGATGACCGGCAGCACCCCCGGCATCCCCAGGCAGACGGGACAGACGTGGGTATCCGGCGGCGTGCTGGCATAGTCCGCCGAGCAGCCGCAGAACATCTTGCTGTGCGTGAGGAGCTGGGCGTGGACTTCCAGCCCGATAACGGTCTCGTAGTTCATCGGTCGGCCCTGAAAAACAACAGTTCCAGTATAGCAACAATGCCGGTAGCTGACAATCGGCGGCAGCGTGCCCGGCGCCGGGCCGGTATGCTATAATCCTGACAGCGCGGGGCCGTAGTTCACTCGGGAGAACGCCTGCTTTGCAAGCAGGAGGTAGGGGGTTCGAATCCCCCCGGCTCCACCACCACCTGAAAAGTCGTAAAGGCTGGAACCACTTTTGGAGATAAACCACTGGTGCCGAGCCAGGCCGAACCAATGGACGACGACATCACCAATTTCACGAGAGATACCCTCCGGATAATCAAAAATATCCCCAAGGGTAAAGTTCTTACCTATGGGCTGATCGCCCGGTGGGCGGGGGCCCCGAGAGCTGCAAGACAGGTTTCGCGGACCCTGCATTCCATGTCTGAAAAGTATGACTTGCCGTGGCACCGCGTCATAAATTCAAAGGGGACGCTTTCGTTGCCGTCCGTTGATGGCAAAGAACACCAAAAATGGCTCCTGGAACAAGAAGGTGTCAAGGTCTCGGACGGCTATGAAGTCGATTTGAATGAGTACCTTTGGGAAATAGACGCACAGGATTTCGAGGACCTGGAAGACCCTCATTTCTAGAGGTCTTCACGACGTCGCAGGGGAGCCACGGTATATGGTGACCCAGAAGTGGGATCGGGTGATGGGTCCACCCCGGAGGCAGGGGGTTCGAATACCCCCGGCTCCATGTTCACCACCCTTGGAAACAGACGCTTTTACCCGTAGTTCTCCCAGAAAACGATTTTGTCCATGGCTTTTCTCGGCCGGGGCTTGGGGTCCTCGTCGGGATACCCCAGGGGCAGCAAGGAGTGGACGAAGATAGTATCCGGCAGGTTCATGGCCTTGTGGACGCCGGCCGGGGTTATCGCCCCCACCCAGCAGGTACCGAGGCCCTGGTTGACCGCTTCCAGCGTCATGTAGGCGACGGCTATCATAAGCTGCTCGCCGGCCCGGACGGTCATCACCGCCTCTCCCTTCAGGTACGGCGCGAACTGGTCGCTCTGCAGGACGAAATTTTTAAGCTCCTCCGTCATCGCTCCCGCGGGAATGAGGCTCTCCAGCGCCGCGCCGTGCCCCTTCTTGGTGAAGTCGTCAATGGTGGCACAGCAGACGATAATCACCGGCGCGCCGCTGATCTGAGGCATGCCCCCGGCCGCGGCTATCTCTTCTCTCCTCGCCTTGTCCTGAACGACGATGAAGCGCCACGGCTGCGTGTTCCCCCATGACGGCGCCCGCCGGCCTGCCTCCAGCACCTTTTCGATCTTGGCCCTTTCCACCGGGTCCGGCTTGATTCTCCGGATACTTGCCCTCTTCAGAATGGCGTCCGAAACATCCATGACAGTGTCCCCCCTTACCGGCGCGTGCTGTTTGCAGCACAGCTTTGAAGGGAGTGTAGCTTTTCCACCGGTATCTGTCAATTTGACCGGCGGATCCCCCCAGCTCCACTTCCTTCTCCAATAAACCTTATCTTGACTTTCAATCGGCATCATCTATAATCAGGCAGGATACTCTACCTCACTGGTGGGACGCGGCCGATGATTGAACTACCGGAAGCGGAATTTCTCTCGAGGCAACTCAACCAGACCGTTGGCGGCAAGACCGTGGCCCGGGTTATCGCCGGTCTTTCCCCTCACAAGTTTGCCTGGTACCACGGCGACCCGAAAGGGTATGATGCCCTGCTGCGCGGCCAGACGGTCGGCCCGGCCGTCGCCCGCGGCGGCATGGTGGAAATCAGGGCCGGTGACGCCGTGCTCCTGTTTACCGACGGCGTCGTGCTCAGGTTTCATGCCAGGGACGAGCGGCGCCCCGCCAGGCACCAGCTCCTGATCGAGTTCGAGGACGGTACCGCCGTCAGCGCCTCCGTCCAGATGTACGGCGGCCTGTGGTGCTTCAGGGAAGGCGACTTCAGTAACCCCTACTACGAGGCCGCCGTCGGCAAGCCGTCGCCGCTATCGGACGAGTTCGACCAGGACTACTTCGACCGCCTCATCGCCGCCCCCGAGGTCCAGAAGCTGAGCCTCAAGGCCTTGCTGGCCACCGGGCAGCGCATCCCCGGGCTGGGAAACGGGGTCTCGCAGGATATCCTCTACAACGCCAGAATTCACCCCAGGCAAAAGGTCGAAAATCTTACCGGCGGCGAGAAGGACGCCCTTTTCCGCTCCGTGAAAGCCACGCTCAGAGAGATGGCGGAGCAGGGCGGCCGGGATACCACGCGGGACCTGCTCGGCCGGCCAGGGGGGTACGTCACCAAGCTGAGCCAGGCGACCGCCCAAAAACCCTGCCCGGTGTGCGGGGGCACCATTATCAAACAGGCCTATATGGGAGGCAGCGTCTATTTTTGTGACGGCTGCCAGAAGGTTTAGCGTGCCGTCTGACAATCAGCTGTACGTGACAGACCGGGACGACTGGCGTTCGTGGCTCAGGGAGCACCACGCCGCCGCCAGAGAAGTCTGGCTCGTCTTCTTCAAGAAGGCGACCGGCACACCGAGCATCCCCTACGAGGACTCGGTGGAGGAAGCCCTCTGCTTCGGGTGGATTGACAGCCTCATCAAGAACCTCGACGGCGAGCGCTACGCCCGGAAATTCACCCCCCGCACCGCCACGGCGGTCTGGTCGGCGGACAACAAGCGCCGCGTCGAGAAGCTGCTCCAGGAAGGCCGTATGACGGAGGCCGGCCGGCGCATCATTGACGAGGCGAAGCAAAACGGCAGCTGGGACAGGGTGCCGGAAAGTCGGCAGCCGTGGGAGATGCCCCCGGAGTTCGAAGCCGCCCTCGCCGCCGACACAGCCGCCCGCGAAAATTTCGAGAAGCTGGCGCCCTCCCACCGGAAGCAGTACATCGCCTGGATAGCCAGCGCCAGGCGCAGCGAAACGCGCGTCCGGCGCTCGCAGGAAGCCGTGAGCCTGCTGGCCCGCAACGAAAAGCTGGGCCTGAAATGAAGAGGCGCCGCGGCGTTAGCTCACCGTTTCCAGCCGCCGCTCCCGCGCCGCCGGCATGATGACCAACGTCATCACCGGCCGCCGCACATTCCGCCATATCTGGGGGAAGTGGACGACGTTCGGCGGGAGGTAGATGCTGGATGAGGTGGTGAAGATGATTTTCTCCAGGTCGTCGCCTTCGCCCACCCAGAACTCCACCTCACAGCCCAGGTCCGCCGTGTTGTTCTTATCCGTCCCGAGGAACAGGAAAATCTCCTCGTAGTTGTGCCGGTGCGGCTCGGTGACGTTCTTGGCGTCCCGGTCGCCGATGACGGTGTCCCCGGAGATTATCCCGTACTCCACCATCGTATCGGACGCCGGCACGAGGGCGTGGGAGAAGATGACGCGCGGCCCGGTATCCACGTCGCTCACGTTGGGGATGACGTCGCCCTCCGGCATCGCGTCCTCGTAGTCCGCCGTAACGATGGCCGGTTTCCTGACGACGTACTGTTCGTACCTGGAAGTCATGGTTGTCCTCACTGAACATGAACGGGCCGCCGGTCCGGGAAATGACATCCCACGCAGCGGCCCGTTGATTACTATTTATTGGCGGGAAAGCGCCTTGGCCCGGTTAGTCCCGTTCCAGGGGGTTCTTGCCGACGACGGTGGAAGCGAACGTGTCGGCGAACATGATGTGCCCGAACATGATGGGCTTGTCCACCCGCTTGAAGTTGAGGGGGCAGTGGGGGACGTTGCCCGGCACCTGGACCCAGGTCGTCTTGGTGATGACGTGGACCTCGGCGTCGTCGCCTTCCCCGATGGTGAACTCCACCTCCGCCCCGAACTCCTCGAAGTTCATCGGGTCCCCGCCGATGAAGTAGAGGACCTCGGGCACGGCGTGCCGGTGGCCCTGCGGGATCATGACGTAGGGCCGGTAGATGGGCCGCAGCACCTGGGTCAGCGGTTCCTGCCAGTGCTCGACCCGGTGCTCCTGCCCCAGCCCGATATACTTCGGCGCGTCCTCCGGGGTACCGGGGTGAATGACGCCCCAGGGCTCTTCCAGAAAGTATTTGCCGTATTTACCTGCCTGCATATATCTCTCCTTCGTTTTCTCAGGGAGTGACCGGTTAGCCCCTATTGTACGCGCCGGTCCCTCCGAAATTCAAATCTCCCCCGCCGCCGTCTCTAAATAAGGTAGCTCACTCCGGACGGTACAGATTTCGGTGGCGATTTTACAAATTCACCGCGCCGGAGCTTCGTGCGCCGCCGCACCGGGGCCTCGCCGGCTCCATTTTCGCCCTGCGGTACCCGGTTTCTTCCCGGGACGTGTTCCAGGCCGGCGCACCGCCGGAACGGTTCTCTTGGGCTGGCTGTTTCGATAACCGGACCAACCGTACGGTGTTGACCGTTCCAATATCACCCCTGCAAACGTCCCGCAGAGTTTTTTACGTTCCAAAGTTGACAGGGCTAGGCCAGTGCTTTATAGTGTACACTTGAAGAGACCAAACAGCATGGTCAGCCGTACCGCTCAGACAAAAATATAGCTCTCCGGGGGACTTGACCAGCCGCCGCCCCCGGAAACCTTATAGAATAGAAGTTTCGGTACCCTACTCCAATCGTCGATAGGACAGGACAGATGACACGTTTCATCGTAATGCGGCTCATACAAACGGTGATTGCCCTCTTCGGCATCATGTTCCTGGTGTTCGTGGTCGTCAGGCTCACCGGTGATCCCTCCGACCTGCTGCGCACCCCGACGACAACGCCGGAGCAGCTGACCGTGATGCGCCACCAGTTCGGCCTCGACCGCTCGCTGATCGTGCAGTTCGGTATCTACTCGAAGAACCTCCTCACCGGGGACCTTGGCACCTCCTATATCAAACACCGCACCGTCGTGGCCATGATCGGCGATGCCCTCCCCAACACCGTCAAGCTGAGCGGCTTTGCCTTTATAGTAGGCATGGGGCTGGCCTTGCTCCTGGGGGTATTGGCCGCGGTCCGCCGTGATACCATATATGACCAGGGGGTCAAGTTTTTGGCCATTCTCGGCCAAGCCCTGCCGGGCTTCTGGCTGGCTATCATGGCCATCCTCGTCTTTTCCGTCGACTGGCCCATATTGCCGGCCGGCGGACAGAATAACGGCGCGCTCAGCTACGTCCTGCCCGTCGGCACGATGGCCTTTTTCCTGCTGCCCGGCATGATGCGGCTCATCCGTTCCAGCATGCTTGACATCCTGGATAGTGAATATATCAAGCTCGCCCGCATCAAGGGCCTGCCGGAACGGGTCATCATCTGGAAACATGCCCTGCGGAATGCCCTCATCGCCCCGCTCACTATCGCCGGCATGCTGATAGCCATGATGATCACCGGCGCCGTCATCACGGAACAGATTTTCAACTGGCCCGGCATGGGCAAGCTGATGCTCGATGCCGTGACCGCCCGTGACTTTCCGGTCGTCCAGTCCCTGGTGTTGTTCGTCGCGGCGGTCGTTCTCCTGGTGAACCTGCTTGTGGACGTCCTCTACGCCTACATCGATCCGCAGATCAGATATCAGAAATCATAGAGGTCGAACATGGTAACAGCGACAAGCAACCCCGCCAAGGTCGGCACGGCGCTCACCGTCCGCTTCCGGGTGGTACGCATGCTCACCCTCGTGCTGCCGATGGTCATCCTGACCGCCCTCGTGCTTACCGCAATCTTTGCCCCCTTACTGGCCCCGTATGATCCCATCAAGACCGATTTGATCCACCGGCGCCTGGCCCCAGGCATGGCCGGACACCTCCTCGGCACGGATAACCTCGGCCGTGACATCCTCAGCCGGGCCATCTTCGGCGCCCGCATCTCCCTCACCGTCTCGCTCGCCGTCATTCTCATCACCTCCTTCATCGGCACGGTGCTCGGCATTCTGGCCGGCTATCTGGGAGGGAGGCTGGACGCCTTCCTCATGAGGGTGGTCGACGTGGCCATGGCCTTCCCGGGGTTGATTATCGCCTTGCTGCTGGCGGCCATCATGGGACCGTCAATAACAACCGTGATCATCGCGTTGTCCATGCTCGGCTGGGCGCCCTACGCCCGGCTGATACGGGGTGAAACGCTGCGCCTGCGGGAGGTCGATTTCGTGGCCCAGGCCCGCATCAACGGCTGTTCCACCTTCCGGATCATGCTCCGGCATATCTTCCCCAACGTCATCAACCCCCTCATCATCATCATGACGCTGGCGGTCGGCAGCATGATCCTCGCCGAAGCGGCGTTGAGCTACCTCGGCGTCGGCGTGCCCCCTCCCGAGCCCTCCTGGGGTAACATGGTTGCCGATGGCCGGAACGACATCGATCGGGCCTGGTGGATTTCCACCTTCCCGGGCATTCTCATCGGGCTGGTTGTGCTCTCCGGGAACTTCTTCGGTGACTGGCTCCGTGACAAACTCGATCCGAGATTGAGGCAGCTATGAGCAAAGTCAGTACCCACCTCCTGGAAGTGGAAAACCTGGGCATCTCGTTCTTCACCAAGGCCGGCGAGCAGAAGGCCGTGGACGGCATCAGCTTCTACGTCGATGAAGGCGAAACGCTCGGTATCGTCGGCGAGTCCGGCTGCGGCAAGACGGTCACCGGTCTCTCCCTCCTCCGCCTGCTGCCGGACCCGCCCGGCAAGATCGTTTCCGGCCGCATCGTCATCAACGGCATTGATATTCTCAAGCTCAGCCCCAAAGCCATGCGCCAGGTCCGCGGTCGGCTCATCTCCATGATCCTCCAGGACCCCATGACCTCCCTCAATCCCGTCTACACCGTCGGTGACCAGATCGCGGAATCCATCCGCCTCCGCAAGGAGCTCACGGAAACGCAGGTCCAGGACGAGGTCATCAACGCCCTCCGCCTGCTCAAGATTCCCGCCCCGGAACGCCGCCTCAAGGACTACCCCTTCCAGATGAGCGGCGGCATGCGCCAGCGCGTCGTCGGTGCCATCGCCATGTCGTGCTACCCCCGCGTGCTCATCGCGGACGAGCCCACCACCGCCCTCGATGCCACCATTCAGGCCCAGTACATCCACCTTTTCAAGGACGTCCAGAAGCAGACCAACGTCGCCATCATCTTCATCACTCATGACTTCGGCGTCATCGCCAAGATGTGCGACCGCGTGGCGGTCATGTACTCCGGCAAGATCGTCGAGACGGCCAAGACGAGCGCGCTGTTCAAACACCCGCTCCATCCCTACTCCGTCGCTCTCATCAACTCCGTTCCCCGGCTCGACCGCAAGGACGACCGGCTCTACTCGATCGAAGGCCAGCCCCCCTCTCTCGCCAACCTGCCGGTCGGCTGCCGCTTCTACCCCCGCTGCAGCGTCCACATGGACATCTGCGATACGCAGCAGCCCCAGCTGATCGATATCGAGCCCGGCCATTCCGTGGCCTGTTGGAGAGTGAAATAGACCATGGCTGACGTCATACTGGAAACGCAGGACATCACCAAGTACTACCCCGTGACCCAGGGCTTTCTCCAGCGCATCGCGGGCTACGTGCGGGCCGTGGACGGCATCTCGTTCTCGATCCCGGCCGGCCAGACGCTGAGCCTCGTCGGGGAGTCCGGCGCCGGCAAGACGACCATCGCCAAGCAGGTCCTCCTCCTCGAACGTCCCACCTCCGGGGCCATCCTCTTCGAGGGCGATGACATCACCAAGTGGTCCGCCGCCCGCCTCAAGAACGAATACCGGCCCCGCGTCCAGGCCGTGCAGCAGAACCCCTGGAGCTCCATGAACCCCCGCATGCGCGTCCGGGACATCATCGGGGAACCGCTCGTGGTCAACACCAAAAAAACCAAGGAAGAGGTCCGGGAGCGCGCCATGGAGCTGCTCGGGGCCGTCGGGCTGGAGCCCCGCCACATGGACCACTACCCCCACGAGTTCAGCGGCGGCCAGCGCCAGCGCATCGCCGTCGCCCGGGCGCTCGCCCTCAACCCGAGCCTCGTCGTCCTCGACGAGCCCGTCTCCGCCCTCGATGTCTCCATCCGCGCCCAGATCATGAACCTCCTCAAGGACCTCCAGGAGCAGTACCACCTCAGCTACCTCATCATCGCCCACAACCTGGCCACCGTCCGCTACATGAGTCACTTGACCGCCATCATGTACCTCGGGCAGATTGTGGAGTACGGAGATACGGAGACGATGTTCCAGAAGCCGCTCCACCCCTATACGCGGGCGCTCATCTCCGCCTCCATGCTCGTGCTGCCGGAAGAGGAAGGGCCGGACGTCCAGGAGATTATCCTCACCGGCGAGATGCCCTCGCCCCTCAACCCGCCCCCCGGCTGCCGGTTCCATACCCGCTGCCCGGAGGCCATGGAGGAGTGCTCCCAGGTGGAGCCGGAGCTGCAGACCATCGGCACCCAGCAGGTACGCTGCCACAAGATGAAGTACGTCTAGGCGGTGCCGGGCTAGGTCAGTTTCCGCGTTTCCCGCACCCGCTGCCCGATGCGGTTGGCCGCGGCCAGCAGCAGGTCCAGGTATTCCCGCGTGTGCGGCGTCAGCCGGCTCTCCGGCCCCAGTATGCTCAGCGCCGCCGGCACGTGGTAGTACCGCACCGGCGCGGCGATGCACATCGCCCCGTAGACCCGCTCCCCGCCGGAAACCGCGTAGCCCTGCTCCCGGATGCGGTCAATGTCCTCCAGGAAACGCGCCTCGTTGAAGCGGTTGGGCCCCTCCGCGAACTCCGCCTGGAAGAACTGCGCTACCCGCTGCACCTCCGCGCTGCCGAGCTGGGACAGCAGCACCCGGCCGCTCGCCCCGGCGTAGAGGTCACCGTGGAAATTCGTATCGTCCACCACCCGCAGCGCGTGGGCGCTCGGCAGGCTGGCCAGACCGATGAAGTTAATCCCGGATTTCACCCCCAGGGAAACGGCTTCCTTGGTGTAGTCCGCCAGGAACGCCATCTCCCGCGCCGCCGCCCGCACCAGGTACTCGTGGGTCATGCGCGGGTTGGTCACCAGCCGGGACAGCAGGTCCCCGAACAGGTAGTCCCGGTTCACCGGGTCCCGCATCACCAGGCCGGCTTCCCGCAGGGCGTTCAGCAGCCGGTGCACCGTTGACTTCCCCAGCCGGCAGTACGCCGCGATGTCCGAGACGGTGTTGATGCCGTCGCTGATGCAGTGCAGGATGATGGCCGCCCGGTCAATGGACTTGACCATGATGGGCTTTTTCTCGAGCTCGAACAGGTCCGGCTCCACGGCTGGCTTGGTTTCGTTCAGTTCGGTGTTGGTCTCCATGCTTCTTCTCCCCGGGTCCGGCGTTCCTTTTTTATTATCTCACATTGACCCGGCCAGTCAATCGCGCCGCTCGTCCCGGCTTCCAGAAAAGGTGACAAAAACCACTTGCCAACCTGTCGGAAAAAAGGTATACTATGTAAAGTTGGTTGAGGGGAGTACCACGGCCCGGAAATCCCTGGTAAAGGGTGTTCTTCGGAATTGGATGTCCCGAACTCTACCTAATATACAAAGAGAGGAGGGCATCCGATGAGTTTCGAGGATAAGACCCTTCGATGCGCTGATTGCGGTTCTGATTTCGTATTCAGCGCCGAAGATCAGGAGTTCTACCAGTCCAAGGGCTACCTGAACGAGCCCAAGCGCTGCCCGGACTGCCGGCGCGCCCGCAAGACGGAACGCCAGGGCGGTTCCTACGGAGCGCCGCGCCAGATGTACGAGGCGGTCTGCGCCGAGTGCGGCAAGACGGCCGAGGTTCCGTTCCAGCCCCGCGGCGACAAGCCTGTGTACTGCAGCGACTGCTTCAGGAAAATCAGCCCGCGCCACTAAAGCAAGCAAAATAACGGATCACTCCGGGTGGCCCTGCTGCCCGGAGTGACCGTAAATAAGAGAAAGCATTGTCACTAGAAGTAACCATACATGAAGGCGAGTCCCAGGAATCGCTGCTGCGCCGTTTCCAGAAAATGGTGCAGATGAGCGGCGTCCTCCGGGAACTGAAAGCCAACCGCCACTTCGTGCCCAAGAGCGAGGCCGCCCGCATCCGGGCTAAGGCCAACGCCCGGCGGCGCCGGCGGCAGGGTTAAGTTGCCCAGGGACCTGGCCCACGCCGGTACCGCCGGTTCCGCCAGGGACGTTGCCAGGAAGCTTCTCCCCCCCGGTCCAGCCGCCTTCGGCCCGGACCGGACGTCTGATAGCATTCTGAACCGCCACTCTATTTCACCATCCCTTCCGGCCTTCGCCGTTCTTGCCGCCGCCCGCGGCGGCGCGTACGCCGCTTCTTTCGCATGCCGTTTCCGGCCGCCCACCGGCGGTCCCCTCTTACAGGAGTTTTATGACCTTTCAGCAATTTGACTTCCACCCGAGCATCATGGCCGGCGTCGAGGCCCTCGGGTTTGAAGAGCCCACCCCCATCCAGGACCAGGCTATCCCGCCCATCCTGGCCGGGCGGGATATCATCGGCCTCGCCCAGACCGGCACCGGCAAGACGGCCGCCTTCGTGCTGCCGCTCCTCCAGAAGCTCATCGAGGGCCCCCGCGGCAACATCCGCGCCCTCGTCGTCTCCCCCACCCGGGAGCTCGCCGAGCAGACCTGCGACGTCTTCAACTCCCTCGGGGAAGAGACCGGCCTCAAGGCCGTCCCCATCTACGGCGGCGTCAGCATGTTCGACCAGAAGACCCGCCTCCCCAGCGCCGATATCATCGTCGCCTGCCCGGGCCGCCTGCTCGACCACCTCTGGAACGGCACCATCCGCCTCAACGCCCTCGAGGTCCTCGTCATTGACGAGGCGGACCGCATGTTCGATATGGGCTTCCTGCCGGATATCCACAACATCCTGAGCTGCATCATGCAGGAGCACCAGACCCTCCTCTTCTCCGCTACCATGCCGCCCGGCATCCGCAAGCTCACCAACGAGGTGCTCCGCAAGCCCCTCACCATCCAGATCGGCCTCACCGCCCCGGCCCGCACCATCTCCCACGCCCTCTACCCGGTGGCGCCGCACCTCAAGACCTCCCTGCTCAAGCGCTATCTGGACACGACCGAGACGGATTCCGTGCTCGTCTTTACCCGCACCAAGCACCGCGCCGAGCGCCTCACGGACCAGCTCCGCCGCGCCGGCTACCGCGTGACCTCCCTCCAGGGCGATTTACCCCAGCACCGCCGCCAGGTGGCCATTGACAGCTTCCGCTCCGGCTCGGTGAAAATCCTCGTCGCCACGGACATCGCCGCCCGCGGCATTGACATCCTCTCCATCTCCCACGTCATCAACTACGATATGCCGCAGAGCCCGGATGACTACATCCACCGCATCGGGCGGACGGGACGCATTGATAACAACGGCGAGGCCCTCACCTTCGTCTCCCACGCCGACGACAACAAGGTGCGCGCGCTGGAGAAGATTCTCAAGCGGCCGCTGGAGCGCCGCAAGGTAGCCGGGTTCGACTACGACCAGCCGGACCCCGACGCGGCCCCCCCGGAACGCCGCCCGTCCCGCGCCCCGGAGCAACCGGTCGCACCCCGCCAGCCACGCCGCCGCCGGCCGCCGCACCACCACCGGCCCCGCCGGTCTACCCCGGCCGCTTCCCGCTAGGCCCCACCGGCGTCAGGGTATCCCCGGAGCCGCCCAGGGTGTATAGTGGTACCCGGACTACCGGCATGATGAACATTCTGGGTATCTGCGGCTCGCCCCGGAAGGGCAACACGGAGTGGATGCTGTCCACGCTGCTGGCGGCTGCGACCGCCGCCGGCACCGTGACCGACCGGGTGCTGGTGAGGGAGCGGACCATCGAACCCTGCCGCGGCTGCCTGGCCTGCGAGAAGCGGGATAAAAACGGGCGCGGCGCCTGCGTCATTGACGATGACATGCAGGACATCCTTCCCCGGCTGCTCGCCGCCGATGTCATCGTGCTGGCCACGCCCGGCTACATGGGGCTGCTGTCCGGCCAGCTCAAGACCTTCCTCGACCGCACCTGCCCCGTCTGGCCGGCCCTGCGCGGCAAGGGACTGGCCGGTCTCGCCGTCGCGGAAGAGAGCCTCATGGCGGCGTTACGGAACCTGCGGACCTACGGGGACTTGCTCGGCATGACGTGGCGCGGCGGGGTCACCGCCCTCGCCAAGCTCCCGAAAGATGCCTCCCGCCAGCCAGCCCTCAAGCGGCGGCTGGAACGCCTCGGCAGGAAGCTGGCCGCCGGTTAGCTTTCCGGCCGGAGGCGGTACGTCTCCACCGGTATCCGCAGGGTGTCCAGCTTCGGCGCGCCGCCCTGCTCGCGGACGGTTATCCACTTGAACCAGTTGGCGTCGTCCCGCTCTGGGAAGTCCTCGCGGAAGTGGCCGGCCCGGCTCTCCTCCCGCAGCAGCGCCGCGTTGAAGGTACCCTCCGCCGCCAGCGCCATGCTCGCCGCCTGGTGGTAGCGGGCCAGGTCGTGGTAGTTGCTCACGCCCACCCGCGCCAGCATCTCCCGCGCTTCCCTGACGATGCCGAGCGCCTCCTTCATCCGGCCGGCCTCCCGCTGGCGGGTGTACTTCATCGGCACGACGGCGTCGTGGACGCGGTAGGTGACCCTGGACGGGTCGGTATCGCCTTTCCGTTTCATCGGGGCCAGCACCCGGCTCAAGACCTTTTCCGCGGCCGCCGCGTCAATACCCATCAGCCCGGCCCCCGCCGCGTACGCCCCGGCGTTTTCCCCGGCCACGAACCCGGTGATGGCCGCCGAGGCCACCCCGAGACCTCCCTGGCCGCCCCCGCCGTTGGACCAGCCGTTGGACGAGGCGGCCCCGGCCGCCCACAGCCCTGCCAGCGTCGTCCGGCCGGTCGTGTCCGTCCGCATGCCGCCGCCGCTGTAGAGGAGCTTCGGGCCCATCTCGATGAGCGCCTCCTTCGGCTCGATGCCGGCCTTCTCCCGCAGGAGCATCAGGTTATCGTTCGCCATCAGGTGGCTCAAGTCTTCGACCACGTCCTCGGCGCAGTCGGCTATCTGGGCGTCGCTCAGCCCGCGCAGGTTGAGGTAGATGGGCCCCAGGCCCGCCTGGACCTCCTTCTGCATGGCGTCAATGACGCGCGGGTCGAAGGTGTAGACCGGCTGGACGTGCTCCATGAGGTCCGGGAAGTGCTTGCCCATGATCTTCTCGCCCCTGGCGTTCTCCAGGTAGAGGTAGAAGTGGATGCCGAAGAGCTCCTTGCCGAGCACCTTGGTGCCCCACACGTAGCTGGAGCCGAACTCCGCGTTGACGAGCTCCGCCCCGGCCCGGTAGCCGGCCGCGGCGCCGTCGCCGAGGCAGGAGGCATAGGTCTTCTCGTGCATATAGCCGCAGTTGCCCATGGCGATGATGGTGGCCTTGGCGTTGAACAGGTAAGTCTTGCCATCCACCAGCCCGAGGCCCACCGCGCCCACCACGCGGCCGTCCCGCGTCAGCAGGTCAACGATGTTGATTTTGTCCATCGTCTTCACGCCGCGCTGTAAGGCCGTCTGCTTGAGCGCCGCCAGGGACTTGGGGGCGTCGAAGAGCGTCACGTGGACGTGCGGCCCCCAGTCCAGTATCTTCATCTTCCCGTTTTCCTGGTGGAAGGTCAGCCCCATCTCCGCCAGCTCCATCGTCACCGGGTGGAAGGACCTGGCGTAGACCTCCGTCCAGTGCTGGTTGTTGAAGAAGAAGCTCTGGCGGGTGACCTTCTCCACCCACTGGTCGGCGTAGTCCGGGTAGACGTAGGCGAGGATGCCCCCGCCGATGGGCACCTGCCCGCAGTAGCCCACGCCGCCCTTATCGAGCAGCAGCACGTCCACACCCGGTCGCCTGGCCTTGAGCGCGGCACAGGTGCCGGCCCCGCCGGCCCCGAGCACGAGGACGTCCGTGGTGATAACCGTTCCGAGATCTTCCAGTCGCTTCATCGTATCGCTCCGTTCTCCTAGTACGGCGAGGCCATCTCGCCGCGGCCCCGGTCCGGGGCGACGTCGAAGACGCCCGCCGGGCAGAAAGACTCGCAGCCCCAGCAGGCCACGCAGTCGTCCGGGTAGGCCACCACCGCCTTGCCGTCCTGCGGGTCGAGCCGCAACACATCCATCGGGCAGCAGGCCACGCAGCGGCCGCAGCCGGTGCACTTCTCCCGGTAGAAATTCCGAATCGTCATCACGCCTCCTCGCCCGCCAGTGGCGGACTCCCGTGCGGTTTTTATGCGTCATTCTAGCAGGTTGCACGCCCTGAAACAAACGTGGTGCCCTGAAAACGGATAAATGTGGTACAATAGAAGGAAAGTACCACGGGGTGGTAGACGATGGTTCTCAGGGCGGGGCGGACCGGGTGGTTCGCCGCCGTCAGGCACAACCCGCTCGGGGCAGTGTTCGCGGCTGAGAAAAACGGCCGCAGAGATACGTCTCGACCTTCACGGCGGCAACGACCGGCTCGACCCGGCATCGTTGCCAAGGCCCCCGTATCACTTGTAGTATATGTACTAGTACATTACTTCTACACCGAGGAGCAGACACCATGAAAATCACCGTCATCGGCGCTTCCGGTTACGTCGGCTCGAACGTCGCCTTCATCCTCGCCCTCCAGGGCCTGGCCGACGAACTCATCCTCATCGCCCCCAACCGCACCAACCTCGTGGAGCACCTCGCCATGGATATGGCCACTGCCATCACCGACAAGAAGGTGGATATCCGGCCCGGCGGCTACGACGATATGAAGGACTCCAACATCGTCATCATGTGCGGCGGCGCCCCCCAGGGCCTCATCAAGTCGCGCATGGAGATGCTGGACAAGAACCTCCCCATCATCCGCGATGTCGGCGAGAAGGTCCGCGACCTCTGCCCCTCCGCCGTCGTCGTCACCGCCACCAACCCGGTTGACCCGTTGAACTACGCCATGAAGCTCGCCACCGGCTTCGACCGCCACCGCCTGCTCGGCTACTCCATGAACGATACCCTCCGCTTCCGCGCCCTCGTCGCCCAGACGCTCGGCCAGGTCACCCGCGATGTCGAAGGCTTCGCCATCGGCGAGCACGGCGAGAGCCAGGTCCTCCTCTTCAGCTCGGTCCGGGTCAAGGGCAAGCCGGTCAAGTTCGACGAGGCCACCAAGATCAAAATCCTCGCCCACATCCCGGAAATCCTGCGCAGCTTCGAGGAGCTCCGCACCGGCCGCACCTCCGGCATCACCTCCGCCGTCGGCATGCGGGACATCGTGGACGCCATCGTCAACAACACCCACAGCATCGTCCCCAGCTCCGTCGTCCTCGATGGCGAGTACGGCCAGCGCAACCTGAGCATGGGCGTGCCCGTCCAGCTCGGCACCGGCGGCATCTACAAGGTCGTCGAGGCGGAGCTCGCCCCCGACGAGGAAAAGCAGCTGGAGAAGACCCTCGCCCTCCTGCGACCGGCCATGGCGGAAGTGGACTCATTTTTCGGCGTAAAGGTATAATGGAAAAAACGACAGGAGCTGCAACGCATGACGAGCGAAACGTTTACCCGGCTGTACGAACCCGGGAGGATCGGCCAGGTTACCACCAAGAACCGGTGGGTCAAGACGGCCCAGGGTTCCTCCACCATCGAGCCGGATACCGGTTTCGTCGGCGAACGCTGCCTAAACTACTATGAAAACCTCGCCAAGGGCGGCATCGGCCTGCTGCTGACGGAGTCCTGCGGCGTGGAATATCCCCTCGGCGTTCACCATCCGCCGGTCCAGTTCCGCCTCCACGATGACGCCCTCATCCCCAGCTTCAGCAAGCTGGCGGAGCGCGTCCACCAATACGATTGCCGCATCTTTATCCAGCTCATCCACTCCGGTCCCTGGAACCCCACCGGCCTCCGCGACCTCACCAACGCCCGCTGCTCCTCCACCCTCACCGAGGACATGCTCCCCGGGACGGACTTCGTGCCCACCAAGGAGATGACCCTGGAAGAGGTGGCCATGGTCCAGGATATGTTCGTCCAGGCGGCCCGCCGGGCCTACGAGGCCGGCTGGGACGGCTGCGAAATCAATGCCGCCACCTGCACTTTGCCCAACAGCTTCCTCTCCCGCGTCTTCAACCGCCGCACGGACCAGTACGGCGCCGATACCCTGGAGAACCGCGCCCGCTTCGTCGCCGAGATTATCAGCAAGATTCGCGCCAAGAACTACCCCAACTTCGCCGTCAGCGTCATCCTCAACATCGCGGAGTATCACCACCCGCTCGCCACGCCGATGGAGGAAGGCCTCGAGTTCGCCAGGATTTTCGAGGCCGCCGGCGCCGAGATGATCCAGGTCCGCGGCCACCTCTACGGCCACCGCGACGGCCTCATGCACCCGGACCGCTTCTTCTACCCGGAGTTGATAGACAACCCGCCCAAGGACCTCGACTGGAGCAACAAGGGCAAGGGCTCCATCCTGCCCTTCGCCTCCGCCGTCAAGAAGTTCGCCAAGGTGCCGGTCCTCTCCGCCGTCCGGCTGGACTACGACCTCGGCGAGAAGGCCCTCCGGGACGGCGTGCTGGACTACGTCGGCATGACCCGCCGCTTCCTCGCCGACCCCGATTACCCCAACAAGGTCAAGGAAGGCCGCCTCGACGATATCCGCCCCTGCCTCGGCTGCCTGCACTGCATGGACGTACGCCTCCAGAACAAGTACGTCCAGTGCCGCGTCAACCCGCGCATCAACCGGGAGACGGAGGTCACCTACGCCCCCGCCGAAAAGAAAAAGAACGTCCTCGTCGTCGGCGCCGGCCCCTCCGGCATGGAGGCCGCCCGCTGCGCCGCCGTCCGCGGCCACCGCGTCACCATCTTCGACAAGCAGCCCAAGCTCGGCGGGCTCATCCCGCTGGCCGGCACCGTCAAGGAAGTGGAAGTGGACGACATGATGGCCTTCGTGGACTGGGAAGACGGCCAGTTCAAGAAGCTCGGCGTCCGCCAGGAGCTCGGCCAGGAGGTGACCCCGGAGGTCATTGACCAGCTCAAGCCGGACGTTATCATCGTCGCCGCCGGCGGCAAGCATTCCTCGCCGAACATCCCCGGCTTCGGCGGCGCCAACGTCCTCACCAGCGCCAAGCTCCATAAGCAGGTCAAGCTGGCCCTGAAATTCATGCGGCCGCAGACCATCGCCAAGCTCAGCAAGCTCTTCCTGCCCATGGTCGGCAAGAACGTCGTCATCATCGGCGGCAAGATTATGGGCTGCGAGACGGCCGAGTTCCTCACCAAGCGGGGACGCAGGGTCACCATCGTCGAGGAGACGGAAAACCTCGGCGAGGGCATGACCGGCGACGATAAGTACCTCCTCTTCCCCTGGTTCGATAAGAAAGGCGTCAAGCGCTACCTCGGCGTTACCTACAAGGGCATCGCCAACGGGCGCCTCGCCCTGACCACCGCGGACGGCAAGGAGGAGCTCCTCCACGCGGATACCATCGTTACCACCCTGCCGCTCGACCCTAACGACGAGATGATGGAGACGTTCAGGGACAAGGCCCCGGAGGTCTACTTCATCGGGGACTGCAACGAGCCCCACCTCATCGCCGAGGCCACCGCGGCCGGCGCCCTCATCGCCCACCAGATTTAGGGCCACTATCCGGTAAAAACAGACCGCCCGGCGGATGCCGCCGGGCGGTTTTGCTTTGCCGTCAGTTCAGGTTTATTCGATGAACCGGGTCTCGCCGGTGTGGGCCGTATCGTACCCGCCGACGCGGTCAATGATGGCCTTGAACTCCTGGCTCGGGATAATCTCGAACAGCGCCGCCAGCCGCGGGTCGTCGTAGACCTCCCGCGGGATGACGAGGTCGTACCGCTCCCGGAAGAGCGGCTTGAAGCCGAGATTGCTGCCGCGGGCGGCCGCCTCGATGCCGAGCCCCACATCCGCCTGCCCGCGGGACACGTGGGAGGCCACCGCCAGGTGGGTGTCCAGCTCCACGTCGTAGCCCTTGATGGCGGCCGGGTCGAGCCCGTCCTTCTTGAGCTGCATGTCGAGCAGCACCCGCGTCCCGGAGCCTTTCTGCCGGTTAACAAAGGTCACGTCCGGCCGGACGAGGTCCGCCAGCGTCTCGATGTGCTTGGGGTTGCCCGTCCCGTAGATGAGCCCCTGGACGCGGTAGACCAGATTGATGATGACCATCCGCCGCCCGGTGAGGATGCGCTTGACGTAGGGGTCGTTGTACTCGCCGGTCTCCTCGTCGAGGAGATGGGTGCCGGCCAGGTCCGCCCGCTCTTCCTGGAGGGCGATGAGCCCGCCGAGGCTGCCGGCGTGGATGACGTCGAAGGACAGCTCCGTGTCCCGGTTGCGCATGATGTCGAGCAATATGCTCAGCGCCAGGTCATGGCTCCCGACGATGCGGACGACCCGCCCCGCCGCCGCCGAGGACGGCGGCTCGGCCAATTCTTCGGCCTGGGCCCGCCGCTCCTCCCGCCACCGCTCCAGGCTCAGGTAGAAGGCCGCTTCCAGCTCTTCCGGGCTGTAGCCCTGGCTCAGCGACCGCACCACGTCCTCGTTCACCGTCTCCAGCAGCTTCTTCTGGCGCGCCGCCTGGATGTCCGGCGTGCCGCCCCGCGGCGCTACCGTGGTGCCGCCCCCCCGCCGCGAGACGATGACCCGCTCCTGCTCCAGCTCCAGATAGGCGCGGGCCACGGTGTTGGGGTTCACGTTGAGGGTCTGGGACAGCGCCCGGATGGGCGGCAGGCGTTCGCCCGGCTTGACCTCTCCGGTGGCGATGCACTCCCGGAGCTGGTCCGCTATCTGCAGGTAGAGCGGTGTCAGGGCGTGATAATCGAGCCGTATTTCCATCGTTCCGTTCGTCCGCGGGCAACTGGTCTAGTATACCAGAATAACCGGGACGGGTAAATCCGCCCGGGCGTCCTCAAGGGTCTACCACGTTGTGGTTCAGGTAGAAATCCCCTGGAAATTTTTATTTTCAAACCTATTGCTATTGCAAAAACTGCGGTATATAATAGGCGAAGTGGTTTTCAGCCTAGGTCAGATATACGTATGCCAGTACCGTATCTCGACTCGAACGAAATGGATGACCTTAGCACTAACCAACTACTTGTAGAAAGGAGGTTATCCGTTGAGTTTCGAGGACAAGACGCTCCAGTGCTCCGATTGCGGCTCAACCTTCACCTTCAGCGCGTCGGAACAGGAATTCTTCCAGTCCAAGGGTTACACTAACGAACCCAAGCGTTGCCCGACCTGCCGGCAGGCCCGCAAAGCGGAACGGCTCGGCAGCAGCGGAGGCGGCTTCCGGACCCGTCAGATGTTCCCCGCAATTTGCGCGGAATGCGGGCGGGATACGGAGGTTCCGTTCGAGCCTCGGGAGGGACGCCCCGTCTATTGCAGCGAATGCTTCAACAAGATCCGGGCCAACCGCTAGGCATCGTTCCTGGATAAGACAGCAGGCCGGCACGCGTGCCGGCCTGCTCGTTTGTACGGAAGGCCCGCGCTAGGTACCGTAGAGGTAGAGCGGGTCATCGTCGGCGATGAGCCGCGTCTGCGCCTTGATGGCCTCGCGCAGGTACACCGGCAGCGCGAACATCCCCACGTGGGTCACGCCGTCGTAGTGCCGCAGGCCGCTCAGCCCGCGTTCCTGCAGCTTCGCGTCAACGTCCGCCGGCGCCAGCGCCCGCGGGTCCGCCCCGCGGGAGGCCACGCAGAAGCCCCACTCCCCCCCGAAGCACGGCATGTAGGTGCTGAAGGCCGCCACCACCGGGAAGGCGGTTTCCAGCGTCTTGTGGACCGCCGTCAGGTTCAGCAGCTCCGTCGGCGAGGCGGAGCCGGCCTGCACGGAGACGCACCCTTCGGGTGTCAGCCGGTCGTGGACGGTCCGGTAAAATTCCCTGGTGAACAGCCGGTAGGCCGGGCCCTCTTCGATGGGGTCCGGCAAATCTATGATAATAACGTCGTACCGCTCGTCACTGGCCTCCAGGAACGCCCGGGCGTCCTCGTGGTAGACCTGCGCCCGCGGGTCCTCGAAGGCCCCGGCGCTCTCGTTCGGCAGGTACTGCCGGCTCAGCGCCGTCACCTGCGCGTCAATGTCCACCATCACCGCCTTTTCCACGCTTTTGTGGCGCAGGACGTCCCGGAGCGTCGCCCCCTCGCCCCCGCCGGCGATGAAGACGCGCTTCGGTTCCGGGTGCAGCAGCATGGCCGGGTGGACGAGCGTCTCGTGGTAGATGAACTCGTCCGCCTCGCTGGACTGTATCTTGCCGTCCAGCACGAGACACAGCCCGAAAGAGCTGGTCCGCACGATTTTCACGGACTGGTAGTCCGTCCGGCCGTCGTACAGCACCTCGTCCAGACGGTACATCTGGATGAAATCTTTACTTATTTTGTCGTGGAGCCACGTACCAGATTCGGTATCCATAACAGGCGCCGCGTCAGGCCGCGGCCACCAGAATCCCGCGCTGGATTTCCGTCAGGTTGGGATTCTTGCACCCGAGCGCCTCGATAAGCACGTCCGCCGCGATTTTCGGGTCCACCGTCGTGCCGCAGGTGAAGATGTCCGCCGCGGCGTAGCCGTACTCCGGCCAGGTGTGGACCGAAAGGTGGGATTCCGCGATGACCACCACCCCGCTCACTCCCTGCGGGCTGAAGCGGTGGAACGAATCACCCATCACCACAGCGCCGCAGTCCACGGCCGCCTTCAGCATGGCCCCGCGGATGGCGCTCAGGTCGTTCAAAACCTCCGGGTCGCATTGATGCAGTTCTATCAGCAGATGTCTACCTAACGCATTCAATCACCTTCCCTCCTTGCAGATTGTAGTCTCTATCCGGCCCGCTCCGGCCGGGCCTCGCTGTCCGGCAGGCCACCATCCCGGTCATTCCGGCCAAATAAAAATTCCCAAGGTAAAGTCTTGAAACCACCCCAGGAACTCTCCCCGATGGGTTGCTGCGCGTGCGGGGAATGCGGTTGGCCGCGGATGACGGTTAGCTTGGTTGTCGGTGGGCTCCCTTCTCGGCCGGAGTACGGTGCCGGCTACACCAGCGTACTGATGTCCAGGCTGTCTTTGACCAGCTCCGCCAGCCTGGGAAGCTTCTTTTCCTGGCTCATGCGGGACGCCAGCAGCATCTCGTCGAGCGCCTCGGCGATGTCGCTCACCGGCGTCGCCGTGCTGATGACCGGGACGCCCCGCAGCCGCGACCGCTCCAAAACGTTGTAGAGCGGCGGCTCGGTGCTCCCGCCGAGCACCAGGCAGGCGGACGGCGTATCGAGCGCCGCCAGCTGCATGTCCGGCCGGTCCTGCCGCACGATGGCCGCCTTGCGTTCCATAATCTTAAAGTAGTCCACCCCGGAGCCCACCACCATCGCGCCGAGCATGAAGCTCTCCACGAGGTCGTCCGCCTTGTCGGCCTCGCTGATGATGGTGCCGCTCACCCGCTCGGCCAGCTCCTGCACGGAGACGGCCAGCAGCGTCCGGCTCTCCGGGATGACCCCGAGCAGCCGCACGCCGGCATCGTTGCAGCGCGTCGCGGCGGTGCCCCGCACTTCGTCGAGGCGGCTCTTCGGCACCTTGTTGACGAGCAGGCCGACCAGCCCGTCGCCGAAGCCCTTGTAGACGGCCGCGTAGTCCGGCGCCTCTTCCGCGTAGGCTTCAACGGCAATGACCTTGGCCTGCATCTCGCGGGCGGCCCCGTAGACCGTCTGGCTTTCCTCGACCGTGCCGCCGAGCCTTGCCTCCACGAGGACGATATCGCGGCCGTTGGCCGCTTCCGGGCCGTCGCCGAGCTGCAGCAATCCCTTCATGAAGGTCAGGTCGCCGTCCCCGGCCTCGTCGGCGTTCGGCTTCAGGTAGCCGACCTTCTTCCCGGCGTCCACCAGATTTCGGGCCAGGCCCGCGCAGACTGACGTCTTGCCGGCGCCGGCTTCCACGGAGGCAACGTATACAACAGCCACGGGCAACTCCAGCTTCAAAAATATACTCGGAAGGAACCACTCTATTATAATCTTTTGAAACCAATTCGTAAAGAGGTTATAATCTAGTGGAACGCGGCCGGGGACCTGCCGGTCCCCCCGGGAGTCATTGTGACCACGGAAAAAGTCTCTATCATCGTGCCTTCCTACAACGAGCGTGACAACGTCCGGCCGCTCCTCACCCGTATCCACGCCGCCCTCGCCGGGTATGACTACGAGGTCATCGTCGTGGACGATAACAGCCAGGACGGCACCATTGACATCGTCAACTCCCTCGCCGGCGAGTTCCCCGTCCGCCTCCTCGTCCGCACCGAGGAGCGCGGCCTCTCCACCGCCGTCATCCACGGCATCCGCCACGCCGGGGGCTCCATCATCGGCGTCATGGACGCGGACCTCCAGCACCCGCCGGAGAAGCTGCCGGACCTCGTCAAAGCCATCGAATCCGGCGCGGACATGGCCTTCGGCAGCCGCTACGTACCCGGCGGCGGCGTCCCCCACTGGAGCACCCTCCGCAAGATAATTTCCCGGGGGGCCTCGCTCATCGCCCACGTGCTGCTGCCGGCCGTCCGCCGCGTCAAGGACCCCATGTCCGGCTTCTTCATGTTCCGCCGGGACCGGGTGGACCCGGACGTCCTCAAGCCCATCGGCTACAAGATCGCCATGGAAATCCTGCTGCTCGGCCGCTTCGAGAACGTGGTGGAGGTCCCCTACGTCTTCGAGGACCGCTCCGCCGGCGCCTCCAAGCTCAAGGCGAGCACCCAGATAGAGTACCTGCGCCACATCCTCAGCCTCATGGTGCGCACCGGAGAGATGGGCTTCTTCGTCAAGTTTATCATCGTCGGCCTCATCGGCACCGGCGTCAACCTCGGCGTCTACACGCTGCTCTCGCGCCTGACCGGCCTGTCCGGCAGCATGGACTGGGTGGCCGTGCTCATCGGCATCGAGGTCTCCATCATCACCAACTTCATCCTCAACGATACCGTCACCTTCCGCAGCCGCCGCGCCGGCAAGAGCTTCATCGGCCGGCTGCTCAAGTTCAACTTCATCTCGCTGGCCGGGGCCGGCATCCAGACCGGCGTCTTTTTGCTCTTTACGCGCGCCTTCGGCGTGTTCGATGTCCTGTCGGACTTCATCGGCATCGTCATCGCCTTCCTCTGGAACTACTTCATCAACCGTAACTGGACGTGGAAGTGAAAGCGCGCGTCCTGCGGGTGATACGCTGGGAGCACTTCTTCCTCTGCGTGATCGTCGCTCTCACGCTGGCGATGCACTTCGCCATCATCACCACTCCCACGGAAACCATCCTGGACGAGATTCACTACGTCAGGGACGCCCGCGTCATCATGACCCAGCACACGACCGAGCGCCCGGAGCACCCGGACCTCGCCAAGCTCATCATCGTCGGCGGCATCGAGGCCTTCGGCGATAACCCCTGGGGCTGGCGCGTCTTCCCCATCCTCTTCGGCACGGCCGGCATCGTCCTCTTCTACTTCCTCTGCCGCAAGCTGGAGATGGGCCGTACCACCACCAATCTGGCCACCTTCTTTCTCGCCTTCGAGAACGCCTCCTTCGTCCAGAACCACGTCGCCATGCTGGACGTGTTTTACGTGACGCTCATGCTGGCCGCCTTTTTGCTCTACGTCAGCAAGCGGTACTTGCTCTCCGGGGTCGGCATCGGCCTGAGCGCCCTGGCCAAGCTGGACGGTGCCCTGGCGGCGCCGGTCGTCTTCATGCACTGGCTGTTCAGCAAGCGCCAGAAACACTCCTGGTGGTTCAGCCTGACCGCCCTCTTCTCCATCGTGACCTTCGTGGAGGGGCTCATCCTCTTCGCCTGGGTCATCACCCGCCATTTCAGCACGGCGCTGGACCCCATCGCCCGCATCAAGGAGATGCTCCAGCTCTCCGGCAGCCTCACCTTCGCCAACGTGAACCATCCCGCGCTGAGCCGGCCCTGGTCGTGGCTCATCGGCTACAAGCCGATGGCCTACTACGTTGACCCCCACTATACCTCCGCCATCAGCTTCACCGTCTGGGCGCTCGCCATTCCCGCCTTCCTCTATCTGGTCTGGAAGGCCATCCGCGGCAGCGAGGCCGGGCTCTTCGGCGCGGCCTGGTTCATCGGCACCTACCTCATCTGGATTCCCGCTGATATCATCACCGACCGGGCCACCTACCCGTACTACTTCTACCCCACCATCGGCGCCGTCTGCCTCGGCATGGCACTCGGCCTGGGGGACCTCATCGGCTTCTTCAAGCGCCGTAAGACGGGCAAGCTCCGCTGGGTCGCCATCGGCTTCGTCGTCCTCGTCATCGTCCTCCATCTGGTGTCCTTCTATATCCTCTCGCCGGTCTTCAACTACGATTACTCGTGGTTCCTCAAGGCCATCATCTGACGCTCCCGCCCCGGGTGAGTTAAGTCCTGTACAGGCCGCCGCCCCGGTGTTACAATGCCCGTTGAGGGGGTACCATGCACGAGGCGGCCATCTACGAGAAACTGCCGGGTTCCCGGGTCCAGTGCCACACCTGCCAGTGGCACTGCCGCATCAACCCGGACAAGCTCGGCGCCTGCGGGATGTACCGCAACGAGGGCGGCACCCTCTACAACCTGAACTACGGCCGGGTCTCCTCGCTGGCGGCGGACCCCATCGAGAAAAAACCCCTCTTCCACTTCTACCCCGGCAGCCTCTGCTTCTCGCTCGGCACCATCGGCTGCAACTTCCGGTGCCGTCACTGCCAGAACTGGGAGATTTCCACCGCCGACGGCGAGGCCCTCGAGAAAGCCTGCCGCACCCTCACGCCGGAAGCCTCCGTCAAGCTGGCCAGGCAGTACGATTGCCAGGGCATGGCCTGGACCTATAACGAGCCCACCATCTGGTTCGAGCACACGCTGGAGTCCGCCCGGCTGGCGAAGGAAGCCGGCCTCTACACCGCCTACGTCACCAACGGCTACGCCTCGCCGGCCGCCCTGGACGCCATCGGCCCCTACCTGGACGCCTGGCGGGTGGACATCAAGGGCTTCTCGGACGAGTTCTACAAGGACATCGCCGGGGTGCCCCAGTGGGACGAGATTCTGGAGGTCACCGTCCGCGCCAGGCAGGTCTGGAACATGCACGTGGAGGTGGTCACCAACATCATCCCCACCATGAACGACGATAACGAGCAGCTCGAAGGCATCGCCCGCTGGATGGTCGCCGAGCTCGGCGAGCTCACCCCCTGGCACGTCACCCGCTTCCAGCCCCACCACAACCTGCGCCACCTGCCGCCCACCCCCGTCACCACCATTGACAAGGCCTGCGATATCGGCCGGGCAGCCGGCCTCAAGTTCGTCTACGCCGGGAACGTCCCCGGCCACGAGAGCGAGTCCACCCGCTGCTATAACTGCGGCAGCCTCGTCGTGCGGCGGCTGGGCTACCTGACCGAGCTCGTCAACCTGAAGGGTTCAGCCTGCCAGGTCTGCGGGACGGAGCTCAATTTCCGCAATCCCGCCCCGCCGGAGGGATGAAAATGGTACGTCAGCCGTACGCCGCCGGGTCGTTCTATCCCGGCACCGCCTCGGAACTGAAGAAGATGGTCGCCGCCCTGGTGGACCCGGACGCGGCCCGGACGGAGGCCATCGGGCTCCTCGTGCCGCACGCCGGCTACATCTACTCCGGCGCCGTGGCCGGGGCCACCATCTCCCGCGTCCGCCTCACGGATACCGTCATCATCATCGGGCCGTCCCACAGCGGCCGGGGCAAGCCGTTTTCCGTCATGCCGGAAGGCACCTGGCGTACCCCCCTCGGGGACGTGGAGGTGGACGAGGCCCTCGCCTTCGAGCTCATCAACCACTCCGGCTACCTGGAGGCGGACACCGCCGCCCACCGCGAGGAGCACGCCGTGGAGATACAGCTCCCCTTCCTCCAGTACCTCAAGCCGGACGTGAAAATCGTCCCCATCATCCTGTCCCTCGCCCCGGCGGCCCTCTACCGGGAAATCGGGCGGGACATCGCCCGCACCCTCAGCGAGACCGGCCGCGAGGCCCTGGTCCTGGCCAGCGGGGACATGACCCACTACGAGCCGGACGCCACCGCCCGGGAGAAGGACTATAAGGCCGTCGAGGCCATCGTCGCCCTCGACGATGCGGAGCTGGACCGCCGCTACCGCGAGCTCCACATCACCATGTGCGCCTTCGGCCCGGCCATGGTCCTCATTACCGTGGCGAAAGAGCTCGGCGCCGCCGCCGGGGAGCCGGTCAAGTACGCCACGAGCGGCGACGCCACCGGCGACCGCGATGCCGTCGTCGGCTACGCCGGCGTCATTATCCCGAAGTCCCCCACCGACCCCCTCGTGGGCCTCGCCCGAGCCACCGTGGAGACGCTCGTCAAGGAGGGCCGCCGCCTCGACGCCCCGGAAGACCCCACCCCGGAACTCCAGGAAAAGGCCGGCGTCTTCGTCTCCATCCACAAGAAGGACGGCTCGCTGCGAGGCTGCATCGGCACCTTCGAGCCCCAGCAGCCGGACATCGCCTGGGAAATCATCACCAACGCCATCAGCTCCGCCACCCAGGACCCCCGCTTCCATCCCGTCCGCGAGGAGGAGCTGGCCGACCTGGAGTACACCGTGGACGTCCTCACCAGCCCGGTGCCCGTGGATGACATGAGCACCCTCGACCCCAAGCGGTACGGGCTCATCGTGGAGTCCGGCTGGCGGCGCGGCCTGCTCCTGCCGGACCTCGAGGGCGTGGACACCGTGGAGCAGCAAATCGCTATCTGCCGCCAGAAGGCCGGCATCCACCCGGACGAGCCCGTCAACCTCTACCGGTTCGAGGTGGTACGCCACAAAGAGTAAGGAGTCACCCATGTCAGTACGAGACCTCGTCAAATCCAACCGCACCTGCCGCCGCTTCTACGAGGACGTCCCCGTCTCCAAAGAGACCCTCCGCGAGCTCATTGACCTCGCCCGCCTCTCCCCGTCCGGCGCCAACCTCCAGTCCCTCAAGTACCTCACCGTCACGGACGCCGCCGAGCGCGCCAGGGTCTTCGCTACCCTCGGCTGGGCCGGCTATTTGACGGACTGGCCCGGCCCCGCGGAGGGCGAGCGCCCCGCCGCCTACATCGTCGTGCTGGCGGATACCGAGATAGCCAAAAACTGGTTCTGCGACCACGGCATCGCCGCCCAGAGCATCTTCCTCGGCGCCCGGGAGCGGGGCCTCGGCGGCTGCATGCACGGCAGCATCAAGCAGCCGGAGCTGCGGGCCGCGCTGGATATCCCCGCCCGGTATGAGATCCTGCTCGTCCTCTCCCTCGGCCGCCCCAAGGAAGAGGTCGTGCTGGAGGAGCTCCCCCCGGACGGCAGCATCAAGTACTGGCGGGATGCCAACGGCGTCCACCACGTGCCCAAGCGCAAGCTGGACGATATCATCCTCAGGTAGCAATCGTTATCGCGGAGGAGGAAAACTCGAATGCTGGAGCTGTTTGGATCGGGACGTACTCTCAAGAATGCCCAGATCATGTATTCCCTCATGCTGACGGCCGGGTTGATGTACCTCCTTATTGCCTACCTCCTCGTCCCGAACGTGATAGGCGGCATCTTTGACCCCGCCGACCCTGACTTTCAGCTCATCGAAATAGCGTTGGCGGTCCTCGCTGTCATTACCTTACTGCTCGGTGCCGGCTTTCCATCGGTCCTCACCAGGTTCATACGTGGCTCCGGTAATGCGTCGGCGGACGCCCTGAACTTTATTATAGTGCGCGCCTCACTTTTTGAAGCGATAGGCATCTACGGCCTCATTCTGGCCGTCCTCGGTGCGGAAGTGTATATTTCACTGCCCTTTATCCTCGTTTCTATGGCCGCTCTCGTCCTGACGTTTCCTAACCGGGAGCGATGGCGCAAGATTGGCGGAGAAAACGACGACCAACCCGGCCGTACCTTCTAATATGAACCAATCCGCCGACTACGCCTACATCAAGGCGTTCTTCAAGAAGCATCACGCCTACTACGACCTCGTGACCATCCCGTTCAAGGTCGTGGAGAAACAGGTCGCCGCCCTCGTGCCGCCCGGCCCGCAGGTCAAGGTGCTGGATGTCGCTACCGGCACCGCCCGTCAGGCGTTCGCCCTGGCCCGGCGGGGCAATATCGTCACCGGCCTGGACCTCTCCCCGGACATGCTCGCCGTCGCCCGCTCCAGGGACCGCTACCGTAACGTCACTTTGGTGGAAGGGGATGCCGCCGCGCTCCCCTTTGAGGACGCCAGCTTCGATGTCACCCACGTCGCCTTCGCCCTCCATGATATGCCCCCGGACATGCGGCCCAAGGTGCTCGCGGAGATGCGCCGCGTCACCCGCCCCGGCGGCACCGTCTTCGTGGTGGACTACTACCTCCCCCCGCGGGGGCTGCGCCGCTGGTTCGCCTACCGCTTCATCCGCACCATCGACAGCAAGTACTACCCGTCCTTCGCCTTTATTGACCTCGCCGCCCTCGTCCGCGAGGCCGGCATCACCGTCGTCGCGGAGAAGCGCGCCTTTTTCGGCACCGTCACCATCATCCGTGGTACTATTTAGCCTCACCAAAACGCGACAAAATACGCTGGACAGTCCCCTCCTTTTGTGCCACAATAGCCTTGGATTGACCGGCGGCAACCGGGAAGGAGGCCGGCGATGAGCAGCATGAATATGTTCGACCACCAGGACGACCAGCAGGCCCTGGCCGGCGCCCCGCTCGCCACCCGCATGCGCCCCAACAGCCTCCATACCTACGTGGGCCAGGAGCACCTCATCGGCAAGGGCAAGGTGCTCCGCCGCGCCATCGAGGCGGACCGCATCCCCTCCATGATTTTCTGGGGCCCGCCCGGCTGCGGCAAGACCACCCTCGCCTTTATCATCGCCTCCAGCACCGGCGCCTTCTTCGCCCCCATCAGCGCCACCAGCGCTTCCGTCAACGACCTCCGCAAGGCCATCCAGCAGGCGCAGGAGCGCCGCAAGGTGCACCTCCAGAAGACCATCCTTTTCATTGACGAGATCCACCGCTTCAACAAGGCCCAGCAGGACGTCATCCTGCCCTTCGTCGAGGACGGCACCATTACCCTCATCGGCGCCACCACGGAGAATCCCTCGTTCGAGGTCACCTCGCCGCTCCTCTCCCGCTCCCGCGTCCTGCCGCTGAAACCCCTCTCGGAGGAGGAGATACAGGTCCTCATCATGCGCGCCCTCAAGGACAAGCTCCAGGGCATCGGCACCCTCAACGTGGAGATTTCCTCGGAGGCCATCAGCCACCTCATCGCCATGTGCAACCATGACGCCCGCATCGCCCTCAACACGCTGGAAACGGCCGCCCAGAGCACCCCCCCGGACGAGCGCGGCAAGCGCGTCGTCAGCCTCACCATCATCGAGGACGCCCTCCAGCGCCGCGCCGCTATCTACGACAAGGCCGGCGAGCAGCACTACGACCTCATCTCCGCCCTCCACAAGTCCATGCGGGACTCGGACGCGGACGCCGCTGTCTACTGGCTCGCCGTCATGCTGGAGAACGGGGAGGACCCGCTCTACATCGCCCGGCGCATCGTCCGCTTCGCCTCGGAGGATATCGGCCTGGCGGACCCGCAGGCCCTCGTCCAGGCCATGGCCGCCCAGCAGGCCGTCCACTTCATCGGCATGCCGGAGGCCAATCTGGCCCTGACCCAGGCCGCCGTCTATATGGCCACCGCCCCCAAGAGCAACTCCCTCTACGCCGCCTACAACCGCGCCCGCGAGGAGATCAAGGGCGGCGCCAGCGAGGACGTCCCCCTGAACATCCGCAACGCCCCCACCCCCCTCATGGAGGAGATGGGCTACGGCGAGGGCTACAAGTACGCCCACGACTTCCCGGAGCACGTCGTCGAGCAGCAGCACCTGCCGGACTCCCTCAAGGGCAAGCAGTTCTATACCCCCGGCAGCCTCGGTTACGAGCAGAAGATGGCCGACCGGCTCAAGTCCATCTGGCAGCGGGCCCTCGGCCGCCAATCGCCCGATGACGGCGGTGACGAACCCCTCGGCCTCGATGGCGAGGAGTAGCCTCTTCCGGCCCGGCTCCGCCTTGACATTCTTAACATTTTCCGAATAAACTCGGGTAGGTTTTTCGGGGTCGCCCGGCGCGCCGCCCTCCGGCTGTCCCGGTCTTTCACGAACGTCCGGTAAAGGAGCAACTGCGATGGTGAGACTGGCCTTTATCCCCAAGGAAAGCAAGTTCTTCCAGCTCTTCGAGGAAAGCGCCGAGAACATCCTGAAGGCGGCCGAGGAGCTCCTGGAAATGCTCACCACCTGGGAGTTCGTGGACAGCCGCGTCGCCGAGATTACCGAGCTGGAGCACAAGGGCGATACCATCACCCACCAGATCATCTCCCTCCTCCACCGCACCTTCGTCACTCCCTTCGACCGCGAGGACATCGCCCTGCTCGCCCACACCATGGACGACATCATGGACTTCATCCACTCCGCCGCGGACGCCATGTTCATCTATAAGATTGACCAGCCCACCGGCCGCGCCAAGGAGCTCGCCGGCATCATCGTCAAGGGCGCCGTGGAGGTCCAGAAGGCCGTCTCCGGCCTGCGCCACCGCAAGGAGCTCAAGAACATCATGGCCGGCTGCGTGGAGCTCAACCGGCTGGAGAACATGGCGGACCGCGTCTACCGCGCCGCCATGGCGGAGCTCTTCGAGAACACCTCGGATATCGCCCTGCTCATCAAGTGGCGCGAGATTTACGAGCACCTCGAGTCTGCCACGGACCGCGCCGAGGACGTCGCCAACGTCCTCGAGGGAGTGGCCCTCAAGCATGCCTGATTCGTCGCTGGTCCTCTTCATCTTCATCATCCTGCTGACCATCGGCTTCGCCGTCGTCAATGGCTTCAACGATGCCGCCAACGCCATCGCGCCGGCCATCGGGGCGCGCTCGCTCTCCTCGCGGACGGCCATCGCCCTCGCCGCCGCCGGTAACCTGGCCGGCGCCTGCACCGGCACCGCCGTCGCCCATACCATCGGCAAGGGCATCCTGGCGGCGGACGCCATCTCCTTCTCCACCGTCATCGCGGCGCTGGCCTCCATCATCATCTGGGGCACGCTCGCCACCTGGATGGGCCTGCCCATCAGCCTCCACCACGGGTTCATCGCCGGGCTGGCCGCGGCCGGCATCGCCGTCGCCGGCATCCACGCCGTCGTCTGGAACGTCATGGTAACGGTGCTGCTGGCGGTGGTCATCGCGCCGATGCTCGGGTTCGCCGGCGGCTACGCGGGGATGATAGCCATCTACTGGCTGTTCCGGCGCTCCGCGCCGGACGCCATACGCCGGAACTTCTCCCGGGGCCAGTACCTGACGACGGTCTTCATGGCCTACAGCCACGGCAAGAACGACGGCCAGATGCCCATCGGCGTCATCGCCATGGCGATGGTCGTCTACTTCAACGACCCCACCATCTGGGACCGGCTCTCGATTGCCTCGGCCAGTCTCTGGTGGGTCATCCTGGTGCCGGCCGTCGCCATCAGCACGGGCACGGCCATGGGCGGCTGGAAGGTCATCCGGACGATGGGCACCCGGGTCACGACGCTCCGGCCGGTGCAGGGGTTCACCACGCAGGCCTCCGCCGCCACCGTCATCGAGGTCGCCTCGGCCTTCGGGATTCCCGTCAGCACCACGCACCTCATCAGCGCCTCGACGATGGGCGTCGGCGCCACGGAGCGGTTCTCGGCGGTGCGCTGGGGGATTGCGGGCAACATCGTCGCCGCGTGGATCCTCACCTTCCCCATCTGCGGCGCGCTCGGCTACATCTTCTCCTGGCTGCTCCATTTCTGGACGTAGCCGGGTCAGACGGTGGGGCGGCGCCGCCCGATACGGCCCTTTTCCGCCGTGATGATGGCGCGGACGTCCGCGGCGGCCTGCTTTATGCCGCCCTCGTCGTTCATCACCACGTAGTCGAACCGCGGCAGCTGTTCGAGCTCCCGGGCGGCCGTCTTCAGCCGCAGCGCCAGGTCTGAGGAGGATTCCGTCCGGCGGTTGCGCAGCCGCGCCTCCAGCATGGCCAGCGTCGGCGTAGCCAGGAAAACGGCGATGGCTTCCGGCACGAGCTGCTTGATGGTGGCCGCCCCCTGAACGTCCACCTTGAGGAGGACGTCCTTGCCGGCGTCCAGGGCGGCCCTAACCTCGGACCGGGAGTTGCCGTAGTAGTTCCCGTAGACCTCGGCCCATTCCAGGAACTCACCGGCGTCGCGCATGGCGAGAAAGCGGTCCCGGGAAATGAAGTGGTAGGGCGCGCCGTCCCGCTCGCCGGGGCGCAGGGCGCGCGTCGTCATCGTCACGATGATTTCCAGGGGCGGGCCGTCCTTGCGGAGCTCGGCCAGGACGGCGTCCTTGCCGGCGCCGGACAGCCCGGAGAGAATGACGAGGAGCGGTGGGGGGTTGAGGTACGAGGAGAGGTCGGGTTCAGGGTTCATCGTCACCGTCGTGGGAGTCCTGCCGGAGACCCCCGTTGCGGCTCGATTGCAGGCGGCTGGCGATGGTTTCCGGCGCCAGGGCCGCCAGGATAATGTGCCCGCTGTCCGTGAAGATGACGGCCTTGGTCCGCCGCCCGCTGGTCATGTCAATCACCATGCCGCTGGCTTTTCCTTCGTGGATGGTGCGCTTGGTGGGGGCGGAGTTCGGCGAGGCGATGGCAATAGCCCGGTTCATCGCCATGATGTTCCCGAAACCGATGTGAACCAGCTCTATGCTCATGTCGTTGTCACCTCGCGGCAGTTTCATGGAAGAAGCGGGCGGTATGGTGGGAACTTCGGCGATGTTTACCATTCCATCATCATACGGGGGCATCCGTAAGGCGCCCGTTCACGCTGTGGCCGGTAACGGGAGGCGCTCCGGCGTGGTGCCGGAGCGTACTGTGCCTGTCCGGAAAAAACCCTCTCCTAACCTAGCATGTGTCCTCAGGGTTGTCAAGGGCGGTTCTAGCTACCCATGCTGGGTTTTCCGCGCGTGGGAGGATTTTTTCACCTCTTTGCAGGGGCACCGCGTTACCCTCTTTTCAACGGCGGAAAAGTATGCTAGAATAGTCATTGGTTGTGAAAGCGACCCTTAACAACTGAACAGGCAGACAAGAGCTTTAAGCCTCTTGGTGGTTTTAGCGGAGCGGTCCCACCCGTTCCCATCCCGAACACGGAAGTGAAACGCTTCAGCGCAGACGATACTGAGGGGGCGACTCCTTGTGGAAAATATGCCACCGCCAGGGGGCTTTGCTATTTCTGCCTGTTCGGTATTCCCCCTTCCTGACCCTCCCCAATATGCATGCCGCCCCCCACGCACAATCAGGCTATTCTTTGCTTGCGTCACTTTTGGTTTTGTTATAACATGAGGATAGCAGCACCGTTTCGCGTGGACGCACAGGATTGATTTATGGCCAGCAGGTTTGAGAAGTTTTCAGAGCGAGCCCGCCGGGTCCTCACCATCGCCCAGGAAGAAGCCCGCAACCTGAACCACAGCTATATCGGCACCGAGCACATCCTGCTCGGGCTGGTGCGGGAAGAAGAGGGCGTGGCGGCCCGGGTGCTCACCAACCTCGGCATCGGCCTCAACAAGGTACGCTCGGCGGTGGAGTTCATCATCGGCCGGGGCGAGAAGCCGGGCACCGGCGAGACCGGCCTGACCCCGCGCGCCAAGAAGGTCATCGAGCTTGCCATTGACGAGGCCCGCCAGATGGGCCATAACTATATCGGCACCGAACACCTGCTGCTCGGCCTCCTCCGCGAAGGCGAAGGTGTCGCCGCCAGCGTGCTGGACAGCTTCGGCATCACCCTGGAACGCACCCGCGCCGAGGTGGGCCACATCCTGACCCAGAGCACCCCCAGCAAGCAGCGCCTGCCGCGCGGCTCCAGCCGCACCCCCGCCCTCGACCAGCTCGGCACGGACCTCACCGCCGCCGCCCGCGCCGGCAAGCTGGACCCCGTCATCGGGCGCCATAACGAGATCGAGCGGCTCATCCAGATCCTCAGCCGCCGCACCAAGAACAACCCTGCCCTGGTCGGCGAGCCCGGCGTCGGCAAGACGGCCATCGTGGAAGGGCTGGCCCACCGCATCATCAGCGGCGACGTGCCGGAGACCCTGGCGGACAAGCGGCTCATCGCCCTCGACATGGGCTCGCTCGTGGCCGGCACCAAGTACCGCGGCGAGTTCGAGGAACGTCTCAAGAAAATCATCGAAGAGATTAAGACCGCCGGCAACTGCATCATCTTCATTGATGAGTTCCATACCATGGTCGGTGCCGGCGCCGCCGAAGGCGCCGTGGACGCCGCCAACATTTTGAAGCCCTCGCTCGGGCGCGGCGAGCTCCAGTGCATCGGCGCGACCACACTGGACGACTTCCGCAAGTACGTCGAGCGGGACGCCGGCCTGGAACGCCGCTTCCAGAAGGTCCTCGTCGAGGAACCCTCCGTGGACGAGACCCTGCAAATCCTCCGCGGCCTCCGGGAGCGCTACGAAGAGCACCACCGCCTCAAGATAAGCGACGAGGCGCTGGCCGCCGCCTCCAACCTGGCGGCGCGCTACATCCCGGACCGCTTCCTGCCGGACAAGGCCATTGACCTCGTTGACGAGGCCGCCTCCCGCGTGCGCATCAAGCACTACACCATGCCCCTCACGCTCAAGGAGAAGAAGGCTGAGCTCGATAACATCCGCAAGGAAAAGGAAGAGGCCCTCACCACCCAGCAGTACGACGTGGCCGCCGAGAAGCGGGACGAAGAGACCCGCATCGAGGAAATGGCCCAGCAGATGGAAGACGAGTGGCGGAACGAGCAGGACCAGGACAATGTCGTGGTCGGCAAGGACGACGTCACCGAGGTTGTCAGCATGTGGACCGGCGTGCCGGTCGTCCAACTCTCCGACGACGAGACGAGCCGCCTGCTCAACATGGAAGACGTCCTCCACGAGCGCATCGTCGGCCAGGACGAGGCCATTGACACCATCTCCAAGGCCATCCGCCGGGCGCGCGCCGGCCTCAAGGACCCGCGCCGTCCCATCGGCAATTTCATCTTCCTCGGCCCCACCGGCGTCGGCAAGACCGAGCTGGCCCGGGCCCTGGCGGAGTTCATGTTCGGCAGCGAGGACGCCCTCATCCGCATTGATATGTCCGAGTTCATGGAGAAGTTCGCCGTGTCCCGCCTCGTCGGGGCGCCGCCCGGCTACGTCGGCTACGACGAGGGCGGCCAGCTCACCGAGGCTGTCCGGCGCAAGTCCTACAGCTGCATCCTGCTCGACGAGATCGAGAAGGCCCACCCGGACGTCTTCAATCTGCTGCTACAGATTTTCGACGACGGCCACCTGACGGACGCCAAGGGCCGCCGCGTGGACTTCCGCAACAGCGTCATCATCATGACGAGTAACATCGGCGCCGAGACCATCCGCAAGGGAACCGCGCTCGGCTTCGCCCAGCGCTCGGACCAGGCCAAGGCCCGCGAGCAGAGCTACGACCGCATGAAGGACAACCTGCTCCAGGAGCTGAAGAAAGCCTTCCGGCCGGAGTTCCTCAACCGCGTAGACGGCACCGTGGTCTTCCACCCGCTCGCCAAGGAGCAGATACGCGCCATCGTGGACCTGATGCTGGCCAACGTCAGCACCCAGCTCGCCGATAAGGAAATCAAGCTCAGCGTGACCGACGCCGCCAAGGACCTCCTCGGCGACAAGGGCTACGACGAGGTCTACGGCGCCCGCCCGCTCCGCCGCGTCATCCAGACGATGGTCGAGGACAAGCTCTCCGAGGCCGTGCTCCGGGAGGAGTTCAAGGTGTTCAGCCGCGTCTTCGAGGTCAGGGCCACCATCAAGAACCCGGATATCCGGGAAGCGGTGCTTGCCGCCGTCAGGGAAATCCCGGCCCGGCTCATGACGGACGCCCCCGAGGACGCCCCCAAGACGCTGCCGGAGATTACCCAGGCGGAACTGGACGGCGACAAGCTGGTGGTCTACTCCACCAAGAGCATCAAGTGGGACGTGGAGAAGATTATCAGGGAGCTCGAAAAGGGCGCCGGGAAAAACAAGGGCACCCGCGGCAAGGTGCCGGAGCTCAAGATAGCCGAGAACACCTATGTGTCCTACGTCGTCGTGGATACCAAGGACGAGGACATCGTCATCGAGTCCAAGAGCAAGTTCGCTTTTCCGCCGCAGCCGGTCGGCGCTGCCGCCTGATTCACGCGCCGGTCTGCGCCTGACCCGGGCACCTCGTTTCCCGCTTTGAGCGACGATTCACGCATATCTTTGCGCGTGACTTGGGCACGACAATCAAGTATAATAGGGCGAAGGGTTCGTTAATCGGGCCTTTCGCCCTTCATCGTTTACGACCTCCGGCGTTGAGAGAGGAGTCCGAAAGTGGCCCAGGAAAAGGTTGAAGTCCCTATTACCGGCAAAATCATCAGCATTGACGTCAAGGTCGGTGACACCGTGGAAGAGGGCGATATCATCTGCATCCTGGAATCCATGAAGATGGAGAACCCCATCACCTCGCCGGTGGACGGGACGGTCGCGGAGATATCCATCAAGGAAGACCAGGTGGTCAAGCCCGGTGACATTATCGCCGTGATAGACTACTAGCCCGTCCGACCAATCGCATCGTTAAAAACGCAGGCGAACATGAACGACCATTCGTTTTCACCTATCATATTCGCACTCATTGCCTACGGCATCGCCGCGATTATCGCGGTGCTCGTTACGTTCATCATCAAGGCAATCGCGTTCTTCATCCGGGAGAAAAAACCCGCCAAGGCTGAAGAGGCCGCCTCCAGGACGAAGGCAGGATAGGCCGGATGTTCTTCTTACAGTTTTTCCAGGGCATCTACACGTTCTTCATCACGGACCCGAGCCAGGCCTGGGGACGGGTGCTGCTCGTCGTCCTTGGCATTCTGCTCATCTGGCTCGCCTACAAGCACGTCCTGGAGCCGCTCATCATGCTGCCGCTCGGCATCGGCATGATAGCCGTCAACGCCGGCCTGATGGTGCTGGAGGTGACGACGGCGAGCGGCGGCACCATCACCAACGGCCTGTACCAGACGGCCCACGGGCCGGTCGGCAACCTGTTCATCAACCCGTCCCTCTCCAACGTGGACGAGCTGACCGCCTTCCTCCAGGTGGACTTCCTCCAGCCTATCTATACCTATATGTTCAGCAACGGCCTCATCGCCTGTCTCGTCTTCCTCGGCATCGGGGCCATCACGGATATTGATATCCTGCTCGCCAAGCCGGGCATGAGCTTCTTCCTGGCCATCTTCGCGGAGCTGGGGACCATCCTCGTGCTGCCCATCGCCATGGCGATGGGGTTCCATCCCGGCAACGCCGCGGCGACGGCCCTCATCGGCGGGGCGGACGGCCCGATGGTCCTCTACGGCTCGCTCCAGATGGCGCCGGACCTCTTCATTCCCATCACCATCGTCGCCTACGTGTACCTCGGCATCACCTACGCCGGCTACCCGTTCCTGGCGCGCATCATCCCGCGCCGAATGCGCGGCATCGAGATGAACTGGCGGGAAATCCCGACCGTCTCCGCCGGCAAGAAGTTCGCCTTCTGCATCGCCACCTTCACGCTGCTGTCGTTCCTCTTCCCGGTGGCCACGCCGCTCTTCGCGTCCTTCTTCCTCGGCCTCGCCGTCAAGGAAGCCGGCATCACGCGCTTCCAGGAGTTCCTCGCCGGCCCGCTCCTCTACGGCTCGACGCTCTTCCTCGGGTTCACGCTCGGCGCGCTGCTCGGGGTTGATGTCATCTTCAACCCGAAGGTCCTGCTGCTGCTCCTGCTCGGCATCATCGCGCTCGTGCTGTCCGGCCTGGGGGGCATCATCGGCGGGCTCATCTACGCCAGATTCTCCAAGAAGCCGTTCAATCCGCTCATCGGCCTGGCGGCCGTCTCCTGCGTGCCCACCACGGCCAAGGTGGCGCAGAAGTGCGCCTACTCCGTCAACAAGAAGGCCATGATACTGAATTTCGCCATGGGCCCGAACGTGGCCGGGGTCATCACCACGGCCATCATCACCGGCATTTACATCGCCGGGGTCAGGGGCGGTTTCCTGGCCTAGCACCGCCCGGAGGCCCCGCGCCGCGAGGTACCGCATGACCATACCGGACAGGCTCACGCCCGACGAGGCCGTCCTCGTCCTGATTGACTACCAGGAACGGCTCTTCCCCGCCATGCACGACCGCGACCGCCTCCTGCGGAACGTCCTCAAGCTGGTCCGCGGGGCCGCGGTCTTCGGGCTGCCGGTCATCCTGACGGAGCAGTACCCCAGGGGGCTCGGCCCGACCTTGCCGGAGATTCGGGAGCTGCTCCCGGACGTGGTACCCATCGAAAAGACCTGCTTCCCCGCCTGCGACGAACCCGTCTTCACGGCGGCCCTCGAAGCCTCCGGCCGGCGCCGGGTGCTGCTGGCCGGCATCGAGACCCACATCTGCGTCTACCAGACCGCTTTGGCCCTCGCCGGGCGGGACTTCCAGGTCCACGTGGTCGCCGATGGCTGCGCCTCCCGCGACCCCGCCAACGAAACCGCCGCCTACCAGCGGATGGCCGCCGCCGGCGTCAGCCCCACCAATGTGGAGATGGCGCTCTTCGAAATGCTGCAGCAAGGCTGCGGCGAGGTTTTCAAGCGGATAAGCGCCATAGTAAAATAGCGCATGACCGCCAATCCCATCGAGTTCCGCACCGCCGTCCACCAGGGGCGATTGCTCGTCCGTGACGCTGCCACCGGCGAGCTCGCGGAAGCCGCGACGCCGGTGGAGTTCCGCACCGACCCGCTCACCGGGCGTACCCTGCGGCTGGTGCCCTTCAGTCTGGACCGCATCATCCGGCCGGACCTGGACGCCCTGGAACGCCAGTCCCGCGAGCTGTTCTGCCCCTTCTGCCCCCCGAACGTGACCCGCATCACGCCCGTCTTTCCGCCGGACCTCGTGCCGGGGGGTGCCATCCGGATCGGGGAGGCCTACGGTTTCCCCAACCTCGGCCCCTACGACGTCCACGGCGCCGTCGTCGTCGTCTCGCCGGAGCGGCACTTCGTCCGCCTGGACGCCTTCGACGAGGACCTCGTCGCCGACGCCCTGATGGCGGCCCTTACCCACCTGCGAGGCGTGGCCCGGGCGGACCCGGCGGCGCGGTACCGCTTCATCGCCTGGAACTACATGCCGGAATCCGGCGGCAGCCTCGTCCATCCCCACCTCCAGAGCAACGCGGGTTACTACCCGACGAACAGCCAGCGGGAGGTGCTCGAGGCCTCGGACCGGTACCATGCGGCCCACGGCAGCAACTACTGGGGCGACCTGCTGGCGCGGGAAAAACAGCTCGGCGAGCGCTACATCGGCCGGCTCGGAGACGTGGAGTGGCTGACCGCCTTCGCCCCGCTCGGCCGCCTCTCGGACATCATGGCGGTGTTCCCGGAGCGGGCCTCCCTCCTCGACCTCACCGAACAAGACCTCCGCGACCTCGCAGCCGGGCTCCTCAAAGTCTTCGCCTGGCTGGACGCTCACAATCTCGTCAGCTTCAACCTGGCCACCTGTTCCGGGTTCGACGCCGGCCGCTTCTGGACCCACGTCAGGCTGACGCCGCGCGGCTCGCTCCTCTATTCCCCGGTGCCGACGAGCGACCAGTTCTACTACCAGGTCCTCCAGCAGGAGAACGTCTGCATCCTGCCGCCGGAGACGGCCACGGCCGGGCTGCGTCCCTCGTTTTCCGGCTGAAGACTGCCTTCACCCCCCGAAGGTACGGGGAAATATATTAGACATAATATCTAGCTACCGGGCCCGTTTTCCTGTATAATAGAAGGGTAACCCAGCCAGCAGACGCGCCCGGCGTCCGGTCGAGATGCCTGCCGGGTCTAGTAGGTGATTTCAAGAAAAGGAGGCGCATCAAGCTATGGGACACAAGGGTGCCCAACACCCCGCGGGCAAGCCAAAACCCGGGCAGGCCAAACCGGCCGCTCCGAAAAAGAAGTAGGTTAATTACACTACATTGAGGGGAACTTCGGCCGCCGCGCCGGGCTCCCCTCAATATTTTTGGTATGGATAGCACCACCGACGCCGAATCCCTCCCGCTGGCCCCCTCGCACCAGCCCATGGCCTGCCGCCGCTGCGGCACCTGCTGCACCCTCCACCAAGCCTGGGTCCGCCCCCACGAGATAACCCGCCTCGCCACCTGCCTGGGCCTGACCGTGGACGAGTGGGAAAGCGCCTACCTCGACTCCCGCTGGCAGTACAACGACTACTACCTCATCCGCCACGTGGACGGCGCCTGCGCCTTCCTAGCCCGGGAGGACGGCCTGTCGACCTGCACCGTCCAGCCGGTCAAGCCGGACTGCTGCGCGGCGTGGCAGGCCGGGCTCGATAAGAGCGAGTGCCGCCGGGGCATGGCCGGGCGGCCGGAGGACGGCTCGTGAAAAAGCTGCTGCTGCTGGCGCTCGGGCTCATCGCGGCGGTGCTGCCGCTGGGGGGCTGTGCCTCGAACCAGGTCGTCGAGGCTACCCTCGGCCAGACGTTCGACGTCCCCATCCACCGCGAGGCCTTCCTGCCCGCCGAGAACCTGCGCCTCACCTTCCAAGAGGTCAGCAAGGACAGCCGCTGCCCCCGCGGCGTCCAGTGCGTCACCGCCGGCGAGGCCGTCTTTACCGTCCGCTTCACCAGGGGGAGCGCCGCCGCCGGCGTGACCTTCACCGCACTGGGCTCCGACCCGACCACGGCCACCTTCCTCGATTACAGCATCGCCGCCTCCATCCAGCCCTACCCGGAACAGGCCGGCGGCATCCCGCCGGAAGACTACGTCCTGCAGCTGACCATCACCCGTCCGCCGGTGGCCGATGCGCTCCCGGAAGACGACATGGCGGCCGTCTACGCCGCCGTGATACGCCGCCTGCTGACCACGGATTCCAACAATCCGCCCGGCACGCTGGACCTTTCCAGCCTGTATCTGATTTATACCACCAGTGATGCCACGCCCGTCAATCCCACGGCGGCGCCGGACCCGCACCTGCTGGCTGCGACGCTCCGGGACGAAATATCCTCGCAGCTGGCCGATCTCTCCGCCGGGATCCACTGGGTCGCCGGCATGGACAGCCTTTCGTTCGAAGGCCCGAATATGACCGTAGCCGGCGGCGGCGTGGTCATCAGCCTGGGCAATATCCACCCCGGCGACGGGGAAACCTGTCAGGTGTACGGCGCGCTGCAGGTCGGCAGCTTCGACGGGACCGGCCGGGTCTACGTTCTCGCCAAGACGGACGGTACCTGGCAGATAACCGGCACGACCGGCCCCGTCTGGATGAGCTGAATATCGGTTGACGGCTCCCGTCCGGACGTGTTACTATATCGTCTGACGATGTATCGTCTTACGTTATAGTAACCGTCGGGAGGTGATCGTGCCAGCGTTCGATACCAGCCCCTACCTGCCCCTCACCGAGGCCACCTACTACGCCATGCTCTGTCTCGTGGAGCCGCGCCACGGCTACGGCATCATGCGGGACGTGCGGCGCATCAGCGAAGGCGCCGTCAAGCTGGGGCCGGGCACCCTCTACGGCGTCCTGGCGGCGCTGGAGAAGCAGGCGCTCATCGCCCGGGACAGCGATGAGCGCCGCCGCAAGAACTACATCCTCACCCTCAGGGGACGGCTGGTGCTCCAGGACCAGATCAAGCGGCTGGAAACGATGGTGAAAAACGCCCGGAACGCCCGGACGAAGCTCTAGCCTACTCCCGCCGGAAGCGGCGCTCCATCTCCCGCAGGAAGTCCTCCACCTGCGGCGAGAGCGCCGGGGTCTCGGCCTCGTCCGGCTCGTCTTCCCCGGCGGGCAGGTCGTAGCTGCGTTCCAGCTGGTCTACTATGTCCTTCACCTGCGGGTCGGCCGCCACCGCCTCGTTGATCTGCTCCCGCTGCAGCTCGGCCTGGTGGATGGTCTCGTCCGGCAGGGAGAAGCCGTAGAGCGACGCCAGGATGCCCTGCAGCCGCAGCGTCCCGATGTAGTCGTCGTCGAGCTGGGTGTACTGCGGCAGGCTGACGATCATGGTCATCGTCTCGCGGTCCAGGTCCGCCATGCGCTGGGTGATGGCCGAGCAAATCGAGGTCGGCCCCTCGTAGCGGCCGCCGCGGACGCCGAGCTCTTCCAGCTGCCGTCGCAGGGCGGCCGGGGAGCCGCTGCCGGACACCATCGGCGGACGGGTATGGGGCACCAGGTTGTACATGCTCCCGACGAGGCTGAAACGGCTCACGCCGAAGGTTTCCAGCACCCTGACGACGGATTCCACGAAGTATTCGCCGAAGCTGGTGGGTTCCAGCAGGCGCAGGAAGAGGAAGTCCGGGCCGTCCGTCCGCTTGGCGAAGGTGATGCGGGTGTTGGGCAGGCGCAGGCGGCGTTCCGCTCCGAGGAAGTAGGTCATCGGCCGGTAGCGGGTGAAATCGTAGAAGGCGCCCGGTTTGACCAGCTCGGCGAGCGGGCGCGCCCCGGTTTCGTCCTCGAGCCAGGACAGCGTCATCGAACCCACGTTGCCGGCATCTATCCACGGCTCCAGCATGGCGATGGCGTGCGGCCCTTCCAGCTCCGGCAGGGGCTCCTGGATTTCAAACGCCTTGATCCTCATACGTTCATTATAGACCCTCGTCCCGGCCCGTACCAAACCACAACCCGGCAAAATGAGTCTGCCGCAAGATTGTTGACCGACTTACTTGGAGGCGTCAGGCAAACGCGCTATAATTTAGGGAGGAAGACCTTCAGGAGGTGCGGGGAGATGTTCAGCAGGATTGGCCCCTGGGAAATAATTCTCATTTTGGTAATCGTGCTCATTATTTTCGGCGCGGGCAAGCTGCCGCAGGTCGGCAGCGCCCTCGGCAAAGGCATCCGTTCCTTCAAACGGGGGGTCTCCGGAGACGAAGACGCAGACGAAGAAGAGGCAGAGGAGGAGAAAGCACCGAAACGCGCCGCCGTTTCCCGCACCACCACGCGCAAGCGCACCACCACCAGAAAGACCGTCAAGAAGGCCTAGGAAGGCCGGCCGGAGGGATGGCCCGCTTATGAGCGGGCGTTCGTCCGGGGAAACTGACACGCCATGGAGTTTCTGGGAATCAGCTTCTGGGAGTTTCTCCTCATCGTGGTGGTCGTCATCGTGGTGCTGGGACCCTCCAAGATTCCCGGAATCATGCGGACACTCGGCACCATCATCCGCAACATCCGCCGCATTACCTCGGAACTGACCGCCAGCATGGCCCGCGAGATTGCGCTGGACGACGCCCGGAAAGAGGCCGAAAACCGGCCGTCGCCGCCCAAGGACGAAGCCGCCAAGACCAAAGTCCCTGAAACTACCCCGCCGAAACCCTCCCGGGATTCGCTCCCGGCCGGTCGGTCAACGCACGATGAGCAGTGAAACGCCGAAGCTGTCCTTCATGGACCACATCCGCGAGCTCCGCAACCGCCTGATCGTCAGTATCATCGTCATCTTCATCGGGTCGGTCGTCTGCTTCATTTTCTACCAGCAGATTTTCGACATTCTGGAGTACCCGGCGCGGCAGATTACCTTCACGTCCATTGATATGATGGAGCGCGCCAGTTCCATCATGCTGGTCAGCATCGTCGGCGGCATCATCCTGGCTATGCCCGTCCTCATCTACGAGCTCATCATGTTCGTGGCCCCGGCGCTGACCCCCCGGGAGAAGAGGTGGGTCTTTCTCATCATCCCCTGGATTTTCGTGATGTTCCTCGGCGGGGTGGCCTTCGGGTTCCTCGTGCTAGCGCCCTGGACGATGAAGTTCCTGGCCACCTTCGGCAGCAGCGTGGCGGAGTTCTTCCCCCGCATCGGCAACTACATCGGCTTCCTGAGCAAGCTCGTTTTGCTGACGGGCCTGCTGTTCGAGATGCCAGTCATCAGCACCTTCCTGGCCCGCATCCGCGTCCTCAAGCCGCAATGGCTGGTGAAGGGGCGGCCCTTCGCCATCGTGCTGGCGTTCGTCATCGGGGCCATCCTGACGCCGCCGGACCCCGTCAGCCAGGCCATCCTGGCGGTGCCGCTCCTCATCCTCTACGAGATGAGCATCTTCCTCGCCAAGCGCGCCTACCCCAGGCCGGCCGAGCCGGAAACGGCGGAAGTCGTCGAGGCGTGACCTGCCTCCAAAAAAGAAAGGGGAGCCGATCGGCTCCCCCTGGTTTACTTGGTAGCGGGGGCAGGATTTGAACCTGCGACCTCCGGGTTATGAGCCCGACGAGCTACCAGACTGCTCCACCCCGCGACTCGGATCGGAATTATAGCCGGCGGCCCGGTGGGGTCAAGTGCCTCTGACCCCGGCTGAGGGAACCCAAAGGCTGAGGGCTGAGGCTTGCCCGCCGTGGCGGGGTACTTCGCCCGAGGTTCAGCCGCCGAAGGCGGGCCGGACAATTCAACGTTCCGGCGTCGGCGATCAGGACTTGACGACTGCTCGCTGCTGTCGATACTATCCGGGCATACTTGGCTGTGCCGGTGAGGACACTGCATGCCCGGAACGAGAGAGAGCATCCCCTCGCCGGCCGAAATCGGCCGCCGCATACGGGTGATCCGCGGCCAGCGGGTGCTGCTGGACAGCGACCTGGCCG
>DAOUEG010000047.1:0-20109 GCA_034430495.1 Dehalococcoidales bacterium | reverse complement strand
CCTCGCGGAGGCGGTCCGGGTCGATGCCCGTCATCGCCTTGACGAGGAGCGACTTGCCGTGGTCAATATGGCCGGCCGTGCCGAGGACGAACATGCTTGATTAACCTTTAATGGTGGAACAGCCGCACGCCGGAGTACGCCATCACCATGCCGTACTCGTTGCAGGCCTGCGTCACGCTGTCGTCGCGGATGGAGCCGCCCGGCTGCACGACGTAGCCCACGCCGCTCCGGTAGGCGCGGTCTATCGTGTCCCGGAAGGGTATCATGCCGTCCGAGCTGAGCGCCACGCCCTTCAGGTTGGACAGCCAGTCCAGTTTCTCCTGCCGGGAGAGCTGCGGCGGCGCGCCGACGAGGGCCTCCTCCACGTTGCGGCGCTCGTACTCGTTGAGGTGCTCCTGGAGGAAAAGGTCAACGACGTTGTTCTTCTCCGCCCGGGAGATGCCGCCCTTCCACTTCAAATCGAGCAGCATCGGGTGCTGGCGCAGGAACCAGCGGTCCGCCTTCTCCGCGGCGAGGCGGGTGCAGTGGATGCGCGACTGCTGCCCGGCGCCGATGCCGATGGCCTGCCCGTCCACGGCGAAGCCGATGGTGTTGGACTGGGTGTACTTGATGGCGGCGGTGGCCACGACGAGGTCGCGGACGGCCTCCGGGGGGAACTCGCGCTTCTCGGTGACGACGTCCTGGAGCAGCGCCGCCGTGGCGAGGGCGTCGTTGCGCTTCTGCTCGAAGGTGACGCCGAAGACTTCGCGGGTCTCCGTCTCCGGCGGTTCGTAATCAGGGTCTACCTCGATGACGAGGTACCTGCCGCCCTTCTTGGTTTTCAGGACGTCCAGCGCGGCGGGCTCGCAGCCGGGGGCTATCATGCCGTCGGAGACCTCCCGGGCGATGAGCTTGGCGGTGGGAACGTCACAGGTATCGGAGAGGGCCACGAAGTCCCCGTAGGAGGAGACGCGGTCGGCCCCGCGGGCCCGGGTGTAGGCGGCGAAGAGCGGCGATTCCTCCATGCCGTCCACGAAGTAGGCCTTCTTCAGCGTTTCGGTGAGGGGCACCGCCACGGCGGCCCCGGCCGGGCTGACGTGCTTGAAGGAAGCGGCGGCGGGCAGGTTCAAGGCCCGCTTGAGCTCCCGGACGAGCTGCCAGGAGTTGAGCGCGTCGAGCATGTTGATGTAGCCGGGCGCGCCGTTGACGACGCGGAACGGCAGCCCGCCCTTCCGGTAGACGCGGGCCGGTTTCTGGTGCGGGTTGAAGCCGTAGCGCAGGGCCAGTTCTTGCTCGTTCACGGGACTCACTCCTTGTCGAAATTACCGGGGGCGCAGGTCTTTGAGGGCCGCTTCCATGAGGCCGTCCTCCTCGGGGAGGACGGTGCGGGGGTCGAGGAGCAGGGCGTCGTCGCTGATGCGCCCCACCACCGGCACGGCGCGGCTGCGGAGCGCCTCCGCCAGCTTCTTCACGGCGGTCTTGCCGCCGCGGATGGCGACGAGTTTGGTGGGCAGCGAGCCGCCGGGCAGCGAGCCGCCGCCGACCATCGTCTCGCCGTCAACGACCCTGCCGCCGGCCAGCCTGGCCCAGCGGTCGGCCCGCGGCTCCAGGTCGGCGAGCGGCGCGGCTATCATCCGCCAGACGGGGATTTTCCGGTCCGCTTCCCCCATGAGGTAGTGCCGCAGCGTGGCGGCCAGCCCGGCGAGGCGGCTCTTGTCCATCCGGGCGGCGCGGGCGAGCGGGTGCCGCTTCAGCTTGTCAACGTAGGCTTTCTTCCCGACGACGATGCCGGCCTGCGGCCCGCCGATGAGCTTGTCGCCGGAGAAGAAGGTCAAGTCAACGCCGGCCCTGACGCTGTGCTGGACGGTCGGCTCCGGGGCGAGGCCGTAGGCGGCCGTATCGAGCAGGCAGCCGGAGCCGAGGTCGTCGAGGACGATGAGGTCATGCCTTTTCGCCACGGCGATGACGTCCTCCAGGGGCGTCTCGCTGGTGAAGCCGACGATCCTGAAATTGCTGGAGTGGACGCGCATCAGGGCGACCGTCCTTTCGGTGACGGCGCTCTCGTAGTCGCGGGGGTAGGTGGCGTTGGTGGTGCCCACCTCGACGAGCCTGGCCCCGCTCTGGCGCATGACGTCCGGGATGCGGAAGCCGCCGCCTATCTCCACCGCTTGACCGCGGGAGACGATGACCTCCTTGCGCCGGGCCACGGCGGACAGGCCGAGCAGCACCGCGGCGGCGTTGTTGTTGACGGCGATGGCCGCCTCCGCCCCGGTGAGGCGGCAGAGCAGGCTTTCCACGTGGACGTGGCGGGAGCCGCGGACGCCGGCGGCCAGATCGAACTCCAGATTGGAGTAGCCCTCGCCGGCGGCGCTCATGGCGGCCAGCGTCTCCGGGCTGAGGGGCGCGCGGCCCAGGTTGGTGTGGATGATGACGCCGGAGGCGTTGATGACGCGGCGGAGGGGCGGCGCGGTGACGGCTTCCAGCCGGGCGACGACGCCGGCGGCCAGCGCGTCGGGGGAGGGCGCGGCGGCCCCGCCGCTCACGGCCGCGCGGGCCTCCTCCAGCTGCTCCCGGATAACGTCCACCACCAGCTCGCGGGGAAAAGAAGAACCGAGCCGCTGCAAACGTTCGTGGGAGAGGAGCTTGTCCACGCTGGGGAGGTGCCGGAGTTCCGTCGCCATCGCGTCCATTATACCCCCTGCCCCTTCATTCTTCAAAGTGAGACCTTGCTCGTTGACAGCACCAGGGGACGCTGATAAACTTGATTATGTCTACCGTACCGGTCAACAATCCTCTACCCGTCCCCGACCCCGGGAGGTGCGGCAGGATAGAACGGACCGGCACCGCCGGAGAAAGAACGGGCACCGACCGATGAACGTCTTCAGCCGCATGCGGGAAGACATCCGGAACGTCTTCACCAGGGACCCGGCCGCGCGCAGCGTGCTGGAGGTGCTGACGTGTTACCCCGGCGTGCACGCCATCTGGATGCACCGCATCGCCCACTGGTGCTGGCACCACAGGCTGCGGCTGCTCGGCCGGCTCGTGTCCCACGTCAGCCGCACGCTGACCCAGATAGAGATACACCCCGGCGCGGCCATCGGGCGGCGGGTGTTCATTGACCACGGCTCCGGCGTCGTCATCGGCGAGACGGCGGAGCTCGGTGACGACGTGCTGCTCTACCAGGGCGTCGTCCTCGGCGGCACGACGCTGGAGAAGAAGAAGCGCCACGCCACCCTCGGCAACGGGGTGGAGATGGGTTCCGGGGCCATCGCCCTCGGCCCCATCACCATCGGCGACGGCGCCCGCGTCGGCGCCGGCTCGGTCATCATCCGCTCGGTGCCGCCGGGCGTGACCGTCGTCGGCGTGCCGGGCCGCGTCGTCACCAAGCGGCAGCGGCCGGCCCCCATCGCGGACCTCGAGCACGGCAAGCTGCCGGACCCGGTGGCGGAGGCCATCCGGCTCGTGCTCAAGGACCAGCAGAAGCTCGAAGAGCGCCTCAGGGAGCTGGAAGCCCTCGCCGGGGTGACGCACCCGAAGGACGGCATCGAGCGGGACCGCCACGCGCTGGAGAAGGAATTCGCCCAGGGCGGCGGCATCTAGCCCCGCACCGGACAGGCCCATGAGAGTGGTAGCCGCCATGAGCGGCGGGGTGGACTCCTCGGTCGCCGCCGCGCTGCTCAAGGAGCAGGGGTACGAGGTCGTCGGCGTGACCCTCCAGCTCTGGCCGCGGGCCGCCGGTTCGGGCGGCTGCTGCGGGCTCGACGCCATCGAGGACGCCCGCCGCGTCGCCTACAAGCTCGGCATCCCCCACTACGTCATGGACGTGCGGCGGACCTTCGCCGACGAGGTCGTTGACGACTTCTGCCGGGAGTACGCCCGCGGCCGCACCCCCAACCCCTGCGTCGTCTGCAACAACCGCATCAAGTGGGGCGCCCTGCTCGACCGGGCGCGCGAGCTCGATGCCGGAGCGGTGGCCACCGGCCACTACGCGCGGCTGGAGCGGGACGCCGACGGCGTCCTCTGGATGAAAAAGGGCCGCGACGCCGCCAAGGACCAGTCCTACTTCCTCTGCCGCCTCACCCGGGAGCAGCTCGCCCGCGCCCTTTTCCCGGTCGGCGGCCTGACCAAGCGGCAGGTGCGGGAGCGGGCGGCGGCGCTCGGCCTGCCGGTGGCCCACCGGCCGGAGAGCCAGGAGATATGCTTCGTCCCGGACGACGATTATGCCACGTTCCTGGCGGAGCGGACGGGAAAGACCGGTACGCCCGGCCCCATCACGGACAAACAAGGCCATGTCCTCGGCGAGCACAAGGGGATCACCGCCTACACCGTCGGGCAGCGCCGGGGCCTCGGGCTGGCGGCGGGCACGCCGCTCTACGTCACCGCTATTGACGCCGCCACGAACACCGTGACCGTCGGCGGTCGCGAGGAGACCTTCTCCCCCGGCCTCGTCGCCGGGCACCTCAGCTGGCTGCTGCCGGGGCCGCCCGCCTTCCCGCTGGCGGCGGAGGTCAAGGTCCGTTCCCGCGCCGCCGCCGTCCGTGGTAGAATAGAAACAGCGGACGGGACCGCCGTCCGCGTCACCTTCGCCGAGCCGCAAATGGCTGTCACTCCCGGCCAGACGGTCGCCTTCTACCGGGGGGAAACCGTCATCGGCGGGGGCATCATCGAACAGCAAGGCAGGTAACTATGGGCACCGTCGTCGAGGTCTGTATCAGCGAGAACAAGGGCGAGGTCAAGACCCCCGTCCCTTCCATCACCCTGCGGGAGAACTTCGGCGCCGTCGGCGACGCCCACGCCGACAGCACCTGGCACCGCCAGGTGAGCCTCCTCGCCATGGAGAGCATTGACAAGATGCAGGGCAAGGGCCTCGTGCTCAAGCCCGGCGATTTCGCCGAGAACATCACCACGCGCGGCATTGACCTCTGCGCCATCCCCATCGGCTCCAAAATGCGGGTCGGCGAGACGCTGCTGGAGATGACCCAGCTCGGCAAGGAGTGCCACGCCGGCTGCGCCATCCGCGATACGGTGGGCGACTGCATCATGCCCCGCGAGGGCATCTTCGCCCGCGTGCTGCGCGGCGGCACCGTCAGGGCCGGCGACAGCATCACCGTCGTCGAGGACTGAACCATCCCCCCTGTTTGGCCATCCGTCCCGATATACGGTACAATAGAAAACACCATGGCAGAACTCCAGGATAAAATACTCCGGCTCAAGCAGGAGCGCAACGCCGTCATCCTCGCCCACAACTACCAGCGCGGCGAGGTGCAGGACATCGCGGACTTCGTGGGGGACTCCCTCGAGCTCGCCCGCAAAGCCGCCGCTACCGATGCGGACGTCATCGCCTTCTGCGGCGTCCACTTCATGGCGGAGACGGCCGCCATCCTGAGCCCGAACAAGACCGTCCTGCTGCCGGACGCCGGGGCCGGCTGCCCCATGGCCAACATGATTACCGCGCCGCAGCTCGTCGCCAAGAAGCAGGAGCTGCCCGGCGTGCCGGTGGTGACCTACATCAACTCGTCCGCCGCCGTCAAGGCGGAATCGGACTACTGCTGCACCTCCTCCAACGGGGTGAAGGTGGTGGAGAGCGTGCCGGGCAACGATATCATCTTCGTGCCGGACCAGTACCTCGGCCACTTCATCCAGACCCAGACCGGCAAGAACCTGACCCTCTGGCCGGGCTACTGCCCCACCCACGTCAAAATCCTGCCGGAAGACATCCGGAAACTGAAGGAGCTCCACCCAGGCGCCAGGGTCGTCGTCCACCCCGAGTGCCGGCCGGACGTCATCGCCGAGGCGGACCTGACCACCTCGACGAGCGGCATGCTGCGCTACGCCCGGCAGGAGGACGTCACCGAGCTCATCGTGGGGACGGAGATTGACATCATCCACCGCATGGAGCAGGAGAACCCCGGCAAGCGGTTCTACCCGGCCTCGCCGAAGGCTATCTGCCCCAACATGAAGAAGATAACGCTGGAAAAGCTCTACTGGGCCCTGGAGAACATGGAGCCGGTCGTCAGCGTGCCGCCGGACATCGCGGCGCGGGCGAAGGCCGCCGTTGACCGCATGGTGGCGATAGCCTGAGATGCAGCCGTCACCGAGCTTCATCGTCGTCTTCATCACCACCGGCGCCCCGGCCGAGGCCGAGAAGATTGCCACTACCCTCCTCAAGCGCCGCCAGGCCGCCTGCGTCAACATCCTGCCGGCGGTGAGCTCCCACTTCTGGTGGCAGGACAAGCTGGAAAAGGCGGACGAGCAGCTGCTCGTCGTCAAGACGCGGGAGAACCTGCTGCCGGACCTCATCAAGACGGTGAAGAAGCTCCACCACGACGAGGTCCCGGAAATCATCGCCCTGCCCGTCGCCGGCGGCAACCCGGACTACCTGGCCTGGCTCGACAGCGAAACGGCCTGACGCCGGTTGTCCTGCGGCGAACGAGGTTATACAATACCTTACGGGACCGGGCGACCCGCCGCCGCGGGTTCGAACAGGAAAAATCCGCCGGCCGGAGCGGTCCGGCGGTCAACAGGTGAAGCTATGAGCGTCCAGATGGAAATATCGCCGATATTCGCCAAGTACGTGGACAACCAGCTGAACGTGACGCTCTCCGGCGGCACCATCGCCGAGGCGCTCCAGGACCTGACGCGGCAGCACCCCGCCGCCGGCCGGGTGTTCCTCGACCGCGACGGCACGCTGCTCCACAGCTACGAGCTGTACCTCAACGGGGAGAGCCTCTACCCGCTGAAAATGGACACCCCCCTCAAGGACGGCGACAAGCTCACCCTCCTCATGATTATCCAGGGGGGGTAAAAAACTTCCGGCGGGCTAGCCCATGCCCTTGGCGCGGAGCTCTTCCATGACCTTGTCCCATTCGACCTGCTTGTGGCAGGTGGGACAGACATCACCGAGGTCCATCTCGTGATCGCAGTCGTCGCAGTGGTACTTGCCGTCCTCGATGTAGATACCGTGGTCGGTGTTGATGCGGCTTTCTTTTTTCTTCTTCGCCATGCGGTTCTCCCGGGGCGCGGCCGCGCCCCTGTGATTTCTCCGGGTGTCCCTAGTGGTTGAGATCGCGGAAGACGCGCTCCCAGTCAATGTGCTTCTGGCAGTTGGGGCAGTCCTGGTGGATGGGCACCTCGTAGTGGCATTCCTCGCAGTGATAGGCGCCGTCAATTTCATAGACGCCGTGACCGTCCTGCTCCCGCTTCCCGTGCTTGTCTACCATGCCGGACCTCCCTTCCCCCGTTCGTGACGGACCGGTGGTTCCCGGTTAACGTAATGATAGCAGACCGCCGCGAAAATGCAAATGAGAAAAGTCGCCTTTTCAGGCGGGATTTGACGGCCCCCGCCCGTCGAGCCACTGCTGTTTCTGGGCCACGCGGCGCCGCTCGTCGGTGGGCGTGTAGCGGGCCAGGAACGCCGCCGCGAAGGCCTCGAACGTCCCGGCCATGACGGCCTGCCTGATGTCCTCCATGAGCCGCGCCAGGAAGCGCAGGTTGTGGATGGAGGCGAGCCGCAGCCCGAGCAGCTCCTCCGCCCGGAAAAGGTGGTTGAGGTAGGCCGCCGTGAAGGTCCGGCAGGTGTAGCAGTCGCAGGCCGGGTCGAGCGGCCCGTCCATGGTCCGGTAGGACGCCTTGCGGATGTTGACCCGGCCGTCCGGCGTGAAGAGGGCCCCGTTGCGGGCCACCCGCGTCGGCAGGGCGCAGTCGAACAGGTCCACGCCCCGGGCCACCCCGTTCACGAGGTCCTCCGGCGCGCCGACCCCCATGAGGTAGCGCGGCTTGTCCGGCGGGAGCCTTTCCGTGGTGACGGCCAGCATCTCCAAAGTCACGTCCTTCGGCTCGCCGACGCTCAGGCCGCCGATGGCGTAGCCGGGGAAGTCGAGCCCGCTCAGGTGCTCCGCCGAGGCGCGGCGCAGGTCGGCGTGCATGCCCCCCTGGACGATGGCGTAGAGGGCCAGGTCGTCACGGGTGCGGGCCTCCAGGCACCGCCGCGCCCAGCGGTGGGTGCGGTGCAGGGCGGCCTCGATTTTCTCCCGCGGGTCGTCGTGAGCGGCGCACTCGTCGAGCACCATGATGACGTCCGCCCCGAGCTTCTCCTGATGGTCAACGACCGCTTCCGGCGTGAAAAGGTGCTCCGAGCCGTCAAGGTGGGAGCGGAAGGTGACGCCGTCGTCGCTGAGGCGGCGGAGCGGCGCCAGCGAGAAGACCTGGTAGCCGCCGCTGTCCGTCAGCACGGCGCCGTCCCAGCCCATGAAGCGGTGGAGCCCGCCGAGCTCTTTGATCAGGTCAATACCGGGCCGCAGGTAGAGGTGGTAGGTGTTGCTGAGCACCATGCCGAAGCCGGCCTGCCGTAGCTCCTCCGGGGTGAGGGTCTTGACGCTGGCCTGGCTGCCCACCGGCATGAAGACGGGCGTCGGCACCGTGCCGTGGGCGGTGTGGAGCTCGCCGGCGCGGGCCCCCCCGTCCCGCTTGAGCAAGGTAAAATGCTCCATGAGGGCTACTTCCCGCCCGGCGCGATGAGCCGGCTCGCCACGATGGTCCGGTGCACCTCGGAGCTCCCGACGTAGAGCTCCGTCATCTTGGCGTCCCGGTAGAGCCGCTCCACCGGCAGCGACTTCATGGCGCCGTAGGAGCCGTGCACCTGGAGGGCGAGGCGGGTGACCTCCACGGCCACGCCGGAGGCGAACACCTTGGCCAGCGAGCCGTCGTACTGGATGCTCCGGCCCTGGTCCTTGACGTACGCGGTGCGGTAGACGAGCCAGCGGGCCGCCTCCGTCCGGGCGGCCATGTCCGCCAGCTCCTGCTGGATGGCCTGCATCCGGGCGAGCGGCTTGCCGGCGGCGACGCGCTGCCTGGCGTAGGCGACGGCGAGGTCGAGGGCCGCCTGCGCCGCCGCCACCGCCTGCACCGCTACCGCCAGGCGCTCGACGCTGATGGCCTCCAGCAGTATCTCGAACCCCTGCCCTTCCGCGCCGATAAGGTTCTTCGCCGGCACGCGGACGTCATCGAGGTTCACGATCGAAGAGCCGAGGCCGCGCATCCCCATGACGTCGAGCAGCTCCTGCACGGCGAAGCCGGGCGTGGGGCACTCCACGATGAAGGCGTTGAGGCCGTCCCCCTCCGCCCGCCGGGCGAAGAGGAGCACCTCGTTGACCACCGGCGCGAGGGACATGAACATCTTCTGCCCGCTGATGAGGTAGTCGTCGCCGTCGCGCTTGCAGACGGTGGTGACCATACGCGGGTCGGAGCCGGTGTCCGGCTCGGTGAAGCCGATGCCGCCGAGCTTGTGCCCGCTCGCCAGCGGCGTCAGCAGGCGCTGTTTCTGCTCCTCCGTCCCGAAGCGCAAAAGGCCCTCCTGCGGCACCGTGTTGACGGACATGATGGCCCCCACCGTGACCGAGGCGAGGCAGATCTGCTCCAGGGCCAGCACGAAGCTGAGGTAGCCGGCGCCGCCCCCGCCGTACTCGGCCGGGAACGCCAGGCCGCGGAAGCCCCGCTCGCCGAGGCGGGCGGCCAGGTCGGTGGGGATCTCGTTGCTGCGGTCTATCGCCGCCGCCCGGGGCGCCACCTCCTTCTCGGCGAAGGCGCGGGCCAGGCTCTGCACCATCTTTTCCTGTTCGTTGAGCGAGAAGTCCACGCGCGGGCTGCCTCCGGCGGCTGGTTTGTACGTTCCAATTATACACGATGCCGCCCGGCCCGGCCAGAAGACGGTTTGTCAGGCGGCGGCGCCGCATACTATAGTGGAAGTATGGAGACGACGATACGCGACCTCCTCGGTTCGCGCCGCAAGCAGTACCTGCCCCCGAACGGCCGTATCCCCTCGGCGGTGCTCGTCCCGCTCTACCGCGAGGGCGGGGACTGGCACGTCGTCTTCATCCGCCGCACGGAGACCGTCTCCACCCACAAGGGGCAGATTTCCTTCCCCGGCGGCAGCCGCGACCCCGGGGACGAAAACCTGCAGCGGACCGCCCTGCGGGAGGCCTGGGAGGAAATCGGCCTGCAGCCGGAGGACATCCAGGTGCTCGGCGAGCTCGACGACGAGTACACCACCACCTCCAACTACGTGGTGACGCCCTTCGTGGGGAAGCTGCCCTGGCCGTACCCCTTCACGCCCTGCGAGGAGGAGGTGGCCGAGATACTGACGGTGCCCCTGCGGAAACTGCTCGACGGCAGCGCCCGCCGGGACGACGCGGAAATCTGGCACGGCCGGGAGATACCGCCGCCCACCTACCACCACCGGGACTACGTCATCTGGGGCGCCACGGCGCTCATCCTGGAGAAGTTCCTCGCCATCCTCAACAATGGCGCGCCCCGCGCTTGACCGTCAGGCGAGCCGGCAGTCCTTGAAGATGATGTTCTTGCTGAAGCCGTCGTAGGCGCCGCGCACCTGGACGTCCTGCCCGTCCTCGACGCGGCTCAGCTTCGACGCCTCGGACTTCTCGAACTCGCAGCGGATGCTCCAGGCACCGCGGCCGCGGAGGCTCTCCAGGATCATGTAGCGGACGTCAATGTGGTCCCGCACGAAAACCTTGGACACGCGCCCCTGCACCTTGACGGTCAGGCCGGTGAGCTTGCCGTGGGCGCCCATCTGGTCCGCCGCGAAGAGCGTGTTGAGGTCGTCCACGGTGAGCGTCATGCCGTCCTTGATCTCGTCGAGGGATACGGCCGGCGCCGCGGCCACCGGCTCCGGTTCCGGCTCGGGCTCCGGTTCAGGGGCTGGGGCAGGTCCGGGTTCCGGCTCGGGTTCCGGCTCAGGTTCCGGCTCTGGCTCCGGCTCGGGTTCGGGGGCCTGCTCCCGGGGGGCCGGCGGCGGGGTAATCATGACGTCTTCGGCGGCGGCCGGCCCGGGTTCCGGCTCGGGCTCGGGCTCCGGGGCCGTTTCGGCCTGGGGCGCGGGCTGCGCCAGTTCCTCCACCTCGGGCGCCGGCGGCAGCTCGTCGGACGGGTCGATGGCGGCCGGTTCCGGCTGCTTCGCCGGTGCGGGCTGCGGCGGTCGCTCCGCGGCCGGTGCCTCCGGGGCCGGTTCCGGGGCCGCCGGGCGGCGGCCCACGCCGAGCTCGGCCTCCCGCTCCGCCTGGAGCTCCGCGTAGGTCTTGTCCAGTTTCTTGTAGTTGCCGGACAGCAGCGGGTAACCGCACCACTGGCAGACCCAGTCCGCCGTCCGCATCGTCGCGCGACCGCAATTGGGACATGAAGACGCCATATCAGTACCTCGTTTCCATTATACGCGGTGCTCGTACAATGTCAACCGAGCCTCCCGCCCCGTCTTGCCCCGGGCACGCCTGATACCCCCGAGAATGTCACATAAGCTTAATATTCCATTGTTAACTTTTCTTGAAATTCCTTGACAGGTATCTTGGTATCCGATACAATAGAAAGTGAAACGGTTACGGAGTTGCAGCATGTCCCCAGCCGATTTTTACAGTATACTGGGCGTTGCCAGAGGCGCCACCGAGAAGGAAATCAAGGCGGCCTACCGCAAGCTGGCGCGCAAGTACCACCCGGACGTCAACCCCGGCGACAAGACCGCCGAGGCCAGGTTCAAGGAAATCAACAACGCCTACGAGGTGCTGTCCGATAAGGACAAGCGCCAGAAGTACGATAAGTACGGCGATAAGTGGCAGTACGCCGACCAGTTCGAGGAGGCGGAGCGCCAGCAGTCCCAGTACCGCCAGTACTCCACCGGCGGCGGGGGCCAGGCCTTCCACTTCGGCGGCGATATCGGCGGCATGGACAGCATCTTCGACGATTTGTTCAGCGGGCGCGGCGGCTTCACCGGCGGCGGTTTCTCCCGCCAGGCCCGGCCCCGGCGCGGCCAGGACCTCGAGACCGAGGTCGAGGTCACGCTGGAAGAGGCCTTCGCCGGCACCGCCCGCACCATCAGCCTCCAGGCCCAGGAGCCCTGCGCGTCCTGCCACGGCACCGGCCAGATCGCCAACGTGGCCTGCTCCGTCTGCCGCGGCGCCGGCTTCGTGGCCGGCGTCAAGCGGCTGGAGGTGAAAATCCCCGCCGGCGTGACCACCGGCTCCCGGGTCAAGGTGACCGGCAAGGGCCAGCCCAGCTTCAGCGGCGGGCCGGCCGGCGACCTCTACCTCGTCGTCAGGGTCCGCCCCCACGGCACCTTCGAGCGCCGCGGCGATAACCTCCACGTCACCGTCAACGTCCCCCTCACCACGGCGGCGCTCGGCGGCACCGTCGAGGTCCCCACCCTCAAGGGCAAACTGGAACTCAAAGTACCGGCCGAGACGCAGAACGGCCGCGTGTTCAAGCTCGGCGGCCAGGGCATGCCGCACCTCGGCAAGGCCCAGAAGGGCGACCTCCTCGCCAGGGTCAACGTCGTCCTGCCGGAGAAGCTGAGCGAGAAGGAAAAGGAGCTGTTCGGGCAGCTGCGGGACATCCGCGGGGCCTGAACCAGCGGCGAGAGGATCCATGAACAGAGAACCATTTGATACGGAACCGCGCTACGTTATCAGCGTGGCGGCCCGCATGCTCGATATGCAGACCCATACCCTCCGCTACTACGAGAAGGTCGGCATCATCGAGCCGCGGCGGTCGCGCGGCAACATCCGCCTCTACTCGGACCGGGACATCGCCCTCCTCCAGCGGGTCAAGACCCTCGTCGAGGACCTGGGCGTCAACCTGCCCGGCGTCGAGGTCATCTTGCGGATGGTGCAGCGCATGGAAGAGCTCCAGCGGGAGCTCGAAGAAATGAGAGCGCAAGCACAGGATCGGAGAGAGAGACGTTAAATGAAACAGGAACGTTTTACGGAACAGGCCCAGCAGGCCATCCAGGCTTCCCAGCAGCTGGCCATGCAGTACAAGCACAGCCAGTGGGACGTGGAGCACATCCTGATGGCCCTGCTTATCCAGCAGCACGGACTGCTCGGGGAAATCCTCAAGGAGATGCAGGTGGACATCGAGTCCGTCCGCAACCAGCTCGACGAGGTCCTCAGCCAGACGCCCAAGGTGGCCTACCAGACCGGCCAGATTTACGCTACCCCGCGCATCGCCCAGGTCATGCAGAAAGCGGACGAGGAAGCCCAGCGCCTCAAGGACGATTTTATCAGCGTCGAGCACCTCTTCATCGGCATCTTGGCCGATGACAAGGGCGATGCGGCTAAAATTCTCGCCGGAGCCGGGGTCACGACGGAAAAATTCTACGCCGCCCTCCAGAAGGTGCGCGGCAGCCGCCGCGTGGACGACCCCGGCGCGGAAAGCAAGTACCGCTCCCTCCAGAAGTACGGCATTGACCTCACCGAGCTCGCCCGCCAGGGCAAGCTGGACCCGGTCATCGGCCGCGAGATGGAAATCAAGCGCGTCATGCAGATACTGACGCGCCGCACCAAGAACAACCCCGTCATCGTGGGTGACGCCGGCGTCGGCAAGACCGCCATCGCCGAAGGCCTCGCCCAGAAGGTGGCCGCGGACGACGTCCCGGACCGCCTGAAAGGCCGGCGGGTCATCGCCCTCGATATGGGCGCCCTCGTCGCCGGCTCCAAGTTCCGCGGCGAGTTCGAGGAACGCCTCAAGGCCGTCATGGACGAGGTCCGCGAGGCCAAGGGCGAGGTCATCCTCTTCATAGATGAAATCCATACCGTCGTCGGCGCCGGCGCGGCCGAGGGCTCCATTGACGCCTCCAACATGCTCAAGCCCGCCCTCGCCCGCGGCGAGCTCCAGTGCGTGGGCGCCACCACCATGGACGAGTACCGTAAGTACATCGAGAAGGACAAGGCTCTCGAGCGCCGGTTCCAGCCGGTCTTCGTGGACGAGCCGTCCGTGGACGAGACCATCCAGATACTCAAGGGCCTGCGCCCCAAGTACGAGGAGCACCACAAGATACGCATCACCGACGAGGCGCTGGAAGCGGCCGCCCGCCTCTCCAACCGCTACCTTACCGACCGCCACCTGCCGGACAAGGCTATTGACCTCATCGACGAGGCCGCCAGCAAGATACGCATTGACGCCGAGAGCGCCCCGCCGGACATCAAGGAGATGGAAAAGCGCCTCTCCGAGCTCACCAACGAGGAGAAGGCCGCCGAGCAGCGCGAGGACTACCGGCGCCACGCGGAGCTGAAAGCCGAGCGCCTCAAGCTGGAACCGGCCTTCAAGGCAGCCAAGGACGCCTGGCTCCAGAAGGAAAAAATCAGCGGCGAGGTGACCGCCGAGCACATCGCCGGGCTCATCTCCAGCTGGACCGGCATCCCGGTCAACCAGATGCTGGAAGGCGAGGCGGAGAAGCTCCTCCACATGGAGGAACGCCTCCACGAGCGCCTCATTGACCAGGAGGAAGCCGTCGCCGCCGTCTCCGAGGCCATCCGGCGCAGCCGGGCTGGCCTCAAGGACCCCAGGCGGCCCATCGGCAGCTTCATGTTCCTCGGCCCCACCGGCGTCGGCAAAACGGAGCTCGTCAAGACGCTCGCCTGGTTCCTCTTCGACGACGAGGACGCCATGGTCCGCCTCGATATGTCCGAGTACCAGGAGCGCCACACCGTGTCGCGCCTCATCGGCGCGCCGCCCGGCTACATCGGCTACGACGAGGGCGGCCAGCTCACCGAGGCGGTGCGGCGACGGCCCTTCCGGGTCATCTTGCTCGACGAGGTCGAGAAAGCCCACCCGGAGGTGTTCAACACGCTGCTCCAGATAATGGACGACGGCCGCCTCACGGACGGCCAGGGCCGCACCGTGGACTTCAAGAACACCGTCGTCATCATGACGAGCAACGCCGGCGTGGAGCTCATCAAGAAGGAAGGACGCCTCGGCTTCGCCACCGGCCAGAAGGAAACGGACAAGGAAGCCTCCAAGAGCTACGAGCTCATGAAGGACAAGGTCATGGCCGAGGTCAGGAAGCTGTTCCGGCCGGAGTTCCTCAACCGCCTCGACGAGGTCATCGTCTTCCACGAGCTCTCCGAGGAGCAGCTCCGCCAGGTGGTGGACCTCATGGTCAAGGAGCTTGAGGCCCGTCTCGAAGAGCGCGAGCTCGGCCTGGAGCTCACCGAGAAAGCCAAGTCCTGGCTCGCCCGCGAGGGCTACGACCCGGTCTACGGCGCCCGCCCGCTGCGGCGCGTCATCGAGCGGTTCGTGGAAAACCCGCTCTCCAGCATGGTGCTGCGCGGCGAGCTCAAGGACGGGGACATCGTCAGGGTGGACCTCGGCAAGGACGGCCTGACCTTCAAGAAGAAGCCGGTCAAGGCCACCAGGGCGGCCGAAAACCCGGAGGAAACCCCGGCGGAGACCCCCGCCGCCTGAGCCCGCCACCGCGGAAATCGAGCGTAGACAAACCAGGCGCCGTTCCGGATTGGAACGGCGCTTGCTCTACCGTGTATAATAAGCCAACGCCCGCCCGATGACGTACGGAGAGAACCGTTTTGTCCACCGCCGATAGCATGCCCACCGAGAGCCGGCCGCGGAAGAAGGCTGTTCGCTGGGGACTCATCGTGGGGATTGTCGGCGTCACCCTCACCCTCGCCATGACGGCCTTCCTCATCCTCTTCCACAACGAGATGGAGTCACTCAAGCAGTACGGCTACATCGGCGCCTTCCTCATCAGCATCCTCGGGGGGGCCACCATCATCATCCCGGTGCCCATGCAGGCGGTTACCTTCGCTTTGGGAAGCGCCATGAGCACGCCCCTGCAGGTGGTCATCTTGGGGCTTTCCGCCGCCGCCGGGGAGCTCCTCGGCGCCTATACCATCTACATGACCGGCCGGGGGGCCGGGCAGGCGCTGAGCTCCAGCCAGTCCGGGCGCATCCAGCGCCTCTACGAGCGCATGCTCGGCATCATGGAGCGGCGCGGCCCGCTGGTGCTGTTCCTGGTGGCGTCCGTGGTCAACCCGTTCTTCTACCCGACGGCCATGGCGGCCGGGGCGCTGCGCATCGGCCTGTGGAAATACACCTTTATCGTGCTCGTCGGCAAGATAATCAAGTGCATGACGGTGGTCTTCCTCGGCTACTACGGCCTCGGCACCATCCTGCGGGCCGTCGGCGTCGGCGTGTAGCCGGTTACTTTTCGACGATGGTGACCGTGTTGATTTTCGTGCCGGGCTCCCTGGCCGTCTGCGGGTCGCGCGGCTTGATCTTCTCCACCACGTCCATCCCCTCTGTCACCTGCCCGAAGACGTTGTAGCCGCCGTCGAGGTGCGGGTGCGCCCCGTAGCAGATGAAGAACTGCGAGCCGTTGGTGTTGGGACCGGCGTTGGCCATGGAGACGGCACCCTTCACGTGCTTGTGACCGGTGATTTCCTGCCGGAAGCGGTAGCCGGGGCCGCCGGCGCCGGTGCCGGTGGGGTCGCCGCCCTGGGCCATGAAGCCGGGGATGACCCGGTGGAAGGTGGAATTATCGTAGAACCCCTGGCGGGCCAGGAAGACGAAGTTATTGACGGTGAGGGGCACGTCCCTGGCGAAGAGCTCGATGGTAATGGTCCCCGCCTCCGTCTCCATGACGGCGGTGTAGGACTTCTTCCGGTCTATTTCCATCTCCGGGGGAGTGTTCCATTTCATCGGTCATACCTCCGCTGACCATTGTAACGTATCCGTGAGGCGGGGGCAAAAAGCGGGGGCCCGGCCGCCGCTCGGTGCCGTTCGAGCGAGGGCCGGGCCCTTGGCTGGATCCTTATCAAGCTGGGGAACAACTTGAGGAATCTGGTTCCATGATAGCGGCCCGGGGGTAAACAAGGCATAAACAAAGCCACGGGCGGTGTAAACAGGCCGTATCATTTGGGCCCCCGCGGGCCCGTGGAATATTGCCAGCCGGAGGGCCGGTATGCTACAGTATTAGGGTATCCACGGGGCCGTAGTTCACTTGGGAGAACGTTTGACTGGCAGTCAAAAGGTAGGGGGTTCGAATCCCCCCGGCTCCATTTTCCCGCTATTTTTACGCTATTATTGTACACACTCAGTTAACCCTTTCTTTTGGTATAAATAGCACGAGATGACCCGTCACGTAAAATAGTCGCACTCTCAATTGACCAGGTTAATAAAAACTCAGCTTGTTATATTGATTTCGAATGAGAAAAGGAAGACCTCATTACTTTTAAGCGTACGTAGTCGTGCCAATGTATATGCAATGTTAGTATTATGGCCTGGAACTACTTGCTTCTTTTCAGGCAGAAGTCCAATATATTTATAATTGGGTAAAAATTTGAGGCTGTCGTCAACACATTATCAACGAGATTAACATCAGGTCTCGCAACACCTTTATTAGTGAAGTTACTATTTCCTGAAGGAGGCTTGAATCATGAATTTCTTTGACATTATGAGTATCTCACACCGCTATATGGAGATACTAAACCCTTCCACGCCTGAAAAAATCATCAAACTTGGCAAACTACTTAGATTGAAAGAAGGAAACCGAGTCATCGACTTCGGTTGTGGCTGTGCCGAGCCCCTCACTCTCTGGGCTGAGGAATTCGGGATTACTGGTATTGGCATAGATATATCCGAGGATTTCTGCGACCGGGCCAGGAAAAAACTGGCCATGAGAGGTTTATCGGGCCAAATCGAAATCGTTTGCTCCCCTGCGGCTGACTATGTATTTAAAGAGGGGGCCTTCGATGCTGCAACATGTATTGGATCAACGTTTGTTTTTGGTGGTTACCAGCAGACAATCCAGACAATGAAGCGGGCTGTTCATCAGAGTGGACGCCTTGGTATCGGCGAAACTCATTGGCTTAGCACCCAGATACATCCGGAATATGCCCAAAAACAGACAACTACTCACACAGAAGCGGAACTAGCTCGATTTACCCGGGACGAAGGCTTTGAACTCGAATACATCATCCGTGCTAGCCACGACGACTGGGATAGGTACATTTCGGATGGTTGGTATGGACTGATACGTTGGCTTGAAGAAAATCCCACCCACCCTGACCATGAACAGGTGTTAAAGCATTTTCGTACTGACCAGGATGATTATTTACAATTCCAGCACCAAAATATGGGTTGGGCCATGTACTGCCTCACTCCCATGAAATCTCGTTGACAGGCAGTCATCTATTTTAAATGCTGAAGATAAAAACCAAATCGAATTCTTTTCTGGTACTACCTATTGATACCTCAGCTCCACCAGTGGGGACGATACCGAGAACCTTTCGCAGCCAATGACTTTACCCCTGTGTTACTAACGGGCAGACCTTGGGAGATCCCGGCTAATAGCGTGAATTCTTCCGGGGCAAGTCCGCCCGGGGTGCTGCGGGTTCTGACAGTAGTATAATCCTTCCTCCAGTCTTCGATATTATCCCTGGCATGTTTCAAGCGTAAAAACCAGTTGGTATTCAAGCACTCTTCCCGGAAGCTGCCGTTGAAAGACTCGATGAAGGCAATTTCGATCGGTTTCTTCGGCCGAATGTAATCCAGCGTCACCCCATGTTCATAGGCCCACTTGTCCAGCTCCTTCGAGATGAATTCAGGGCCGTTATCAACCTTGATCGACTTCGGTACTCCGCGGACTGTTTTCAACCGGTCTATCGTCCTCGTCACATCCTCTCCCCGGATAGGCTTCCCGACCTCGATGGCCGGGCATTCCCGACTATAATTATCGACTACCATCAACGACTGGAAGCGCCGCCCGTTGAACAGGCTGTCGGTGACAAAATCCATGCTCCAACTTTCATTTACACCCAGTGCCGCCAGCAGCTTGACCCTGTGGGCGGCACTGACGCGGCGTTTGGGCCGCTTTGCCCGCAGATTCAGCCCTTCCTCTCTGTAGAGAGGATATACCCGCTTGTGATTGATTTCCCGGCCCTCACGCCGCAACATCACGTGGATACGCTTGTAGCCATACCTCACCCGCACGACGGCGATCTCACTAACCCTTATACACAAGGGGGACCTGTCCATCCCTGGTCGCCTGGTAGCGGTAGACGCCGGCGTGCCCGTCTCCGCCTGGCGGAGCGCGAAGGCGACCTGTTCGTCCGTGAGGTGGAATGGATTCCAGAAAATAGCAGCTTTAAGCTGTTGACTCCTCCGGCAATGGTGGGTACACTCATCCAATTCGTTGTACTGTTCAGGTACTGAGGTGGTATTGTTTTCCTCTTTACGTTCAATTGTTGACCAGAGAATATTGAGCCTGTATTCAGGAGCATACTATGGGTAATTCGAAATACGAGAAATACATTGTTACTGACCTTCACGGTCCGGAGATAAGTCCGGAATTCGTTCTCGATACAATAGCGTAAATCAACTATTGTGTACCGTGCTTGATGTGTGCTCTAATGAGAGAAATGTGGACTACCACGAGTATTTTGGACGATTTGCAGGCACCTGAAAGAACGTCGATTTCCAGCGTATAAGCCTTGAGGGAGGATAAGGATGACGAGTTCACAGAGAGATTTCTCGATACTCAGGAGATTTGATTTTTCCTATGTGCCGGTCGCCATGAAATTCCTTCTCAACAAACCGGACGGCATTGAAAAACTGGCTGCAAGCTTCTCCATTTGCCAGATGTTCCGTGAAGCCCAGGACAGGCCTCCGTTTTATGCCAGCGAGGAGAATTTTTCATGTGTGGACCGGTTGCTGCTGGGTTTTATAGACCCGGAACCAATCTTTGAAAGCGGACAGATCGGGGCTAAGGAACGGATATACCAGGATGCCCGGGCTAACCGCAGGGTGTATCAGCATATCGAGAAAATTCCTGCCGGTACCGTCAGGCACGTTGCATTTGCTCCTGTTTTCGAGGCGCCGTTCGATCCGGATCTGCTTGTGATAACCGCCCGACCGGACCAGGCTGACATTATTCTGCGCGCCCTCAGCTACTCCACCGGGAAACCCCTGACCACGATGATTACTCCGGTCCTCATGTGCGCCTGGGTCTTTATCTATCCCTATATGACCGGGAAACTGAACTACACGATCACCGGCGTGGGTTACGGTATGAAAAACAGGAAACTGCTGCCAGAGGGGCTTTTCCTGATATCTGTTCCGTATGACCTCATACCCATGCTTCTGGACAATCTCGCGGAAATGGACTGGGTCCTGCCTATTGCCAGCATACCCGATGATGAGCAAGCCGCATTTACTGCGAAGGTGGGGGGCGAAATCCGCCGGGATTATCTGAACGGTTGAGGTAGAGAAGGTCCATGTTTGCAGGGCTTAAATCCATTCCGAACCTCCCGGGGTTTGTGCTTTTCTTACTCAGGG
>DAOUEG010000046.1:0-1960 GCA_034430495.1 Dehalococcoidales bacterium | reverse complement strand
CCATGAGCAGCAGGTTCTCCCGGGCGGTGAGGAAGGGGAGCAGGTTATTGGCCTGGAACACGAAGCCGATGTGGTCCCGCCGGTACTCCTGGCGCTCCCTGGTGGAGAGCTGCTCGATGCAGCGGCCGTTCACCTCTATCGTCCCGGAGGAAGGCGTCAGCAGCCCGCCGAGCATGGAGAGGAGCGTCGTCTTGCCGGAGCCGGACGGCCCGACGACGGCGACGAACTGCCCCGCCTCGACGGTGAAGGAGGCGTCCTTGACGGCGTGGACGGCGAGGCGGCCGCTGCCGTAGGTCTTGTTCAGTGCGCTGACTTCCAGTTTCACGTCGCTTCCTTACTGCTGCTGCCCGATGGCGATAATGGGGTCAATGCGGCCCACCTTGCGGAGCGAGAACACCAGGCCGATGAGGCCGGTGACGATGAAGAGGCCGGAGGTAATGAGGAAGGTGGAGAGGGTGAAGGCGATGGGGATGGCCTGCGGCAGCTGTTCCAGCAGGGCATAGGTACCGTAGGCCGCCGCCGTGGATATCAATACGCCGATGACGATGATGGTCATGACCTGGAGCAGCATCTGGCCGAAGAGGAACCGGTTGCTGGCCCCCAGGGCTTTGAGCGTGCCGAGCTGCTGGACCTTCTGGAGGGTCAGCACGTAGAAGAAGATGCCGATGACGAGGGCGCCGATGAGGAAGCCGAACAGGCGGAGCGCCTCCACGGTCTGCTGCTGGCCCTTGACGCCCTCGATGTTGGCGAAGGCCGTCTGCTTGGAGACTATCTCGTAGTCGTCCGTTTTCACGCCGACGAGGTCCCTGCCCTTGACGAGGACGATGCTGGCGAGCGGCGTGCCGGGGTCGGTCGTGCCGTACTTCACCTCGCGGAGGGTATCCAGCAGCAGGTAGACGACCGGCTGGAAGAAGAAGTAGCCCTCGCGGACCTCCCCGAGGATGGTGAAATCATAGGTCTGGAGGCGGTTGATGATGGTAAGGGTGTCCCCGACGGAGAGGCCGGCGTTCTCCATGAACCGGGCATCAGCGAGGACGCCGCGGGTATCGGCGGCGGCGAGGGACCGGCCGGAGACGACGTCCGGCTGGCCGAGCCGGCCGGGGAGGTAGCCGAGGAGGGCGACGCCCTGGATGTCCCCGGCGGCGTTCTGGGTATTGACGCTGAGGTAGCCGAGCGGGGCGGCGGCGGTGACGCCGGGGGCCCGGGCGACCTGGTCCACGACGGTGGAGGAGAGCTCCGAGCGGATGACGGAGAGGCGGCTGGCGGACGAGTAGGCGATGCCGTCGGCATCGAACTGGAGGAGGGCGGAGCCGGCCTGCTTGTTGAGGCCGATGCCGAGGCCGTTGATCATCAGCACGAGGTAGGCGATGAGCGTCACCACCAAGGCGATGAGAACGAACTGAAGTTTCCTGCGCTGGATTTCCTTGAGGCCTATCACGAAAGGCGTCCTCGCTTTGTTCCGTCAGCGGTGCGGCGGGGATGGTGTGACCTTCCATTGTAGCATGGGAGGCGGGGAGATGGGAATAGGGGGGCAATCCACCCCCCGGTCCCCCGCCTTGTATTAAGGCGGGGGAGGTAAATCGGGGGCGGAAGTAATGGGGGCGGCGGCCCGCCGCCGGGGGGTCATCTTCGGCGTGAACCGGGAACCGTGAGCGGCATGGATGGCCCCCGCGGTCCCACCGGGGGAAGGACGGATTGACGCGGCTTCTCCCTCCCGTGCTATACTTTCCACGAAATCCCCCATCGGAAGGAAGCTGCGTCATGAGTAAAGCCCTCATTATCTACGGGTCGTACAGCGGGAACACGGAGAAGGTGGCGGTGCGGTTCAAGGAGACGTTCGAGAAGCACGGCTGGGACGTGACGATGTTCAAGGCGGAGAAGAAGGCGGAGCACGTGCTCAACCCGCCGTTCGACCCGCAGGAGTACGACGTGCTCTGCGCCGGGTCCGGGCTGCGGGCGC
>DAOUEG010000045.1:0-3577 GCA_034430495.1 Dehalococcoidales bacterium | reverse complement strand
GGCGGTGATGTAGGGTGCGTCCCCGTAGGACAGCCCCACCGCGTGGCCGAGTTTGTCGCACTCGAACCCGTAGGACTCGATGAGCGCCACGATCTTCTTGCCGGCGTCGGTGATTTCCACGCCCGGGCGGAACTCCCGCCTTACCAGTTCACGCATGTCGGCCCACAGCTTGAACATTTCCTTGAAGGTCCCCTTCGGCTCCTCCCACCAGTAGGACCGTATCATCTGGGCTCCGTAGCCCTTCTGCCGGGTGAATTCGGGGGAGAAGGTTACCGGGTTGGGTTTGCGGATTACCGTGGGGCCGGGTCGGTTCGGATAGGTGGCCTCCGGCCGGGTGTGGATCAGGATGATACGATCCCCGATGCCGTGGCTGTCCAGCACATCGACGGCGTACTTCGCTGCCTCGGCCTCGGTCAAGCCGTCCCTCAGGTTGGCGAGGAACGTGTAGTGCGCCAGGTCCGATATCTGGATGGCCTTGCCGATGATGGCCAGTTCTTCCGGGCTCTTCTTCCCCCGGATCTCCCCGAAAAGCCGATGGGCTTCCACCAGCTCCACGGCGGGGCAAAGCTCCTCGAAGGTTTGCTTGTCGAACACCGGCCACCAGCGGTAGCTGTCGATGCCGATCTTTTCCCGGTCGAGGCCCAGCTCCCTGACGATACCGGCCGCCGTCGCGGCCAGGTTGGCCGCCATGCGGATGTTGTCCACCGGTATCCAGCAGCCCCGCGCCGAGACGTTGACGGGCGTGTCCATGCTGTTGCTGGGGATGAGGAAGATGGGATCGCCGTGTACGGGAAATATCACCATATTGTTGCGGGTGCCCCAGACCCCCGTCAGGTAGTGGACGGGTACGCCAAGCTGGCTGCCCCCGTAGACGATAAGGCCCCCCAGTCCAGCGGCGGCGAGACGCTCCCGCAGCAGCGTGTAGCGGCGGTCCATTTCCGCCTGGCTTACTTCCATCGGTACTTCAGGCATGATCAAGCCTCCTTGTGTTGGTCAATTACCGGACCGGGGTGGTCGGGCCCGCGTCGGCCCGAGCGGCAGCCCGCCGGTTACATTGATGAACTCCCCGGTGATGAAGGACGAGAGCTCAGAGGCGAGGAAAAGCGCCGCCCCGCCGATGTCCCGGGGTGTCCCCACCCGCCCGAGCGGCACTGTTTTACCGAGCGCGGCCATGTAGGCATCGTCGTGCTGCCGCTCACCGAAGAATCCCGTCCTTATGGGGCCGGGGATGATGGCATTGACGTTGATGTGCCATTCGGCGAGGTCCACGGCGAGGTCCCGCGTCAGGCCGAGCACCCCGGCCTTGCCACTGTGGTAGTGGAGGTTTGAGGATGGCGGCTGGGTGGCCCCCAGGGACGAGATATTGATGATCTTGCCGTATTTTGCCTTCTTCATGGCCGGCACGACGTTCTTGCAGTAGAGGAAACCGCTCTTGAGGTTGAGCGCCACGACCCGGTCGAACTCATCCTCCGACATTTCCTCGACCGGCGCTCGCGACGGCAGGCCGCCGGCGTTGTTGACGAGGATATCTATCTTCCCCCACGTATCGAGTACGAGCGCCACGGCATCACGGGCCTGGGCCCCGTTGGTGGCGTCGCACTGGATGGCGAGCCCGCTGCTCCCGGTCTTTTCGATGAGCGCCAGTGTCTCTTTCGCGCCAGCCAGGTTGATGTCCGTCACCGCCACGCGGGCGCCTTCTTCGGCGAACATCACGGCCGTCCCACGGCCGATACCGCTCCCGCCCCCGGTGACGATGGCGGTCCTGTTTTCCAGCAACATGGTTTTCCCTCCTTGTGGTCTAGGAGTGAATGAATCCGGCGGCATTCTCCCCGGCGATGCGCCCGGAGTTGACCGCGAAACCGAAGGCACTCGCCGAGAGCTCGGAGCAGTAGACCTCGGACTCCCACCCGCTCGTCGCGGTGCCCGCCGCGTAGAGGCCCGGTATCGGCCGCCGGGCCGAGTCGAGCACCTCCATCCGTTCGTTGATGATGATCCCGCCTATCGTGTCGAGGAAGGTGCAGATGCCCTTGATGGCGTAGAACGGCGGCGTCAAGACCGGTTTCAGATAGCGGTGTTCCTTGCCGAAGTCCTCGTCGTAGCCGCGGGCGCACTGCTCGTTGTAGCGGGCCACCGTCCCGGCGAGGACCTCGGCGTCGCACCCTAGCTGCTTGGCCATCTCCGGCAGCGATTCCGCGCGCAGCACGCGCCCCTTGGCAGTCTCACCCTCGATCGCTGGGTCGATGTCCGGCATTTTCACCCGGAAGATGTCGAGGATTGGGCTATCGAAAAGCGCATACGAGACGCCGCCCGGCTGGGCGAGGAGGGCGTTGACGCTCTCGAAGATGTGGTAGCCCATCGTCTCGTCGATGAAGCGTTCGCCGTTCCGGTTCACCCAGAGCGCCAGCGGGTCGCGCTCAAAGTGCTGGAGCGGCCATCCGTGCCGGTCGAGCCGCGGGCCTTCCTTCAGCACCGTGGCGAAGTCCGCGATGGCCGCTCCTGCCTTTTCGGCCATGGTGAGGCCGTCCCCGGCGAGGGGCAGGCCGCTAAGAACGAGGTCCGGCGTGTAGGCCGGGCAGAGCCGTTCCAGGAGGGCCGGGTTTCCGGCGAAGCCCCCGGTGGCGATGATGACGACCGGCGCGGCGATCTCCGCGGTTTCTCCCCCTTGCTCGACCTCGACACCACGTACTCTGCCGCCGGCGTCCCTCACTATTTCCTTGACGGCTGTCTTCGTTACGACATGGACGCCGCGTTTACGGGCATCGTCGGTCATGGTCTTGACGATGCGGGCCCCCCGGCCGACGGCGTTGTGCTGGAGCAGCGGTACCTGGTCCGGGTAGAAGCGGATGAGCTGGAACTCGATACCCTTGTCCTCGAGCCAGCGCACCGTGTCCCCGGACCGGTTGACGAAGGTCCGGATTATCTTCGGGTCTACCTGCCGCCAGTGGTGCCATTCCATGGCGCGGCGGAACAGGTCGTCCCGGTCGGCGACGATTTTCAAACGTGCCTGGACGGGGCTCTCGCAGGCGAAGATACCGCTCGCCAGTGCGGACGTACCGCCGAGGTTCGAGCGCTTTTCGAGAAGCAGGATATTTTCTGCCCCGCTCTCGGCCGCCGCCAGGGCCGCGGCGGCCCCTCCGCCGCCCCCTCCGATGACGATGAGGTCGGCTTTTTGCGGGAGTGTTGTGTTATCAGGCATATCGTTTTGCTCCAAAATCCTAGCCGAGCAGATCGGCGGCGAGGTTGACCTTGCTGAATCTTTCCGCGCCGGTTTCAGTGATGAGGTAGGTGTACCCCATGCCGCAGCCCTCCTTGCCGAACTCAGCGAGAACGCTGGGATGGACGGCCACCACCATGCCGGGCCGCAGCTCGCGGTGGTTGTCCGCGGTGATGGACCAGAAATCCAAGGCATCGAGGCCGAGCGAATGCCCGGGTCGGTAAGGTGAGTCGAAACCGTGCTCCCGCACCGTCTCCACGAGCACGCGGTGCAGGTCTGAGACCTTCGTACCCGGCTTCAGCACTGGCACCGCTGCCTCGTCCGCGGCGTGCCAGGCTTCCACCATTTTCCTCACCAGCGGAC
>DAOUEG010000044.1:0-6290 GCA_034430495.1 Dehalococcoidales bacterium | reverse complement strand
GTTCGTGGATTCCGGGTCAAGCCCGGAATGACAGGGAGGCGGCGGCCGCGGGCCGCCGCCGGTGGGTTCTTTCGCCCTCACCCCGGCCCTCTCCCGTCAAGGGAGAGGGAGATTTGCTTCCCCCTCCTATGAGGAGGAGGACCGAGGGAAGGAGGAAGGGGAAAATCCCTCTCTAGCTCCCTTTACAAAAGGAGAGGGGTTAAAAATCCCTCCTGACCTCCCTTTACAAAGGGAGGCAACAGACCGGTGCCAGGGGCAGTCATCCGCGCAGGGAGTACGGGGATAGGGATTGCCACGGTCGCTCCGCTCCGGCCACCGTGCCGCCTCGCGGTACGCCGCTCACACCCCATGGGACGGCAAAACAGCGTAAAACTGGCCGGGGAAAATCCCTGATAATTCCTTGACATACCAATATGAATGGTATTTAATAGAGGCGCACCCGGGAATATCAGGGAGGTTGTTGCATGCCGCCCGTCCACGGTCATCCCCGAATAGAGAGCCAGTGGTAACGCCGGGCCGAGAGGGCCGGTTTTCTTTTCCCCGGCCTGAATCTTACCGGGACAGGAGGTACCCACCATGGCCCCAACCAAGCAAACGGTCGTCATTGATCCCAGGGCCCAGCAGCCGTTCGACCTCAGGCAGCGGCCGATGGCGCCCCGCCTCGATTCGCTGGACGGCAAAACGGTCTATATCATAGACGTGCGGTGGCCGTTCACCCACCCCTTCAGCGAAGCCATGTACGAGCTGCTCGCCGAGAAGTACCCGGCCACCCACTTCATCCTGAAGGACAAGTACGGCAGCTACTTCGACGACGACGCGCAGCTCTGGGCCGAGATCCAGGAGCACGGGGACGCCGCCATCGTCGAGGTCGGCCACTGAAGCACCTGTGCGCCTGCGGTCGTCAGGCATAGCTCCTCCCTGGAGAGCCGGGGAATCCCGACCGCCCCGGTGGTCGGCCAGCCGTTCCAGTCCGTGGTCGAGATGTACGCCAAGCTGGTGGGGTTCCCCTACCTGCCGCTGACGTACACGCCGTTCCCCATCTCCCGCCTCACCGTCCCCGAGTGCCGCGAGTTCATCCTCGGCGACGATCCCCTCACCGGCCGGCCGATACTGGACGAGATAATCGAGTCCCTCACGCGGCCGCTCACGGACCTCCAGCGGCGGGACCACATCGAGGAACGCCCCGAGCTGCCGAGACTGCTCGGGCCGGACACCGAAGACAACCTGCAACGCTACTTCATCGAAAACGCCATGACGGACTTCCTGCCCATCGTGCTCCCGACGGAGGCACGGGTGAGGGCCATGCTCAAGGGGACCAGCCACCCGGCCGACGAGGTGGTGGTAGATTTCCGCGCCGCCTACGAGGCCAACACCTTTACCGTGGAGAAAGTCGCGGCCATCGGCGTGATGGCCGGGGCGAGGCCGGAGTACCTGCCGGTGCTGCTGGCCATGGCGGCCTCCGGGATATCCGGCATTTCCACCTCGACGCAGTCGTTCACCATCACGATGGCCGTCAACGGCCCCATCCGGAACGAGATAGCCATGAACGCCGGCATCGGCGCCATGAGCCCCTTCAACCAGGCCAACGCCGTCATCGGGAGGGCCTCCACGCTGCTGGCCATCAACGCCGGGGGCGGGCGGCCGGGCTACACCTACTGGGGCTCCCAGGGCAACACGCTCGACTACAACCACGCCACCTTCGCGGAGAACGAGGAGGCGCTGCCGGCCGACTGGCAGCCGTTCCACGTCCAGCAGGGGTTCAACAGGGAAGACAGTGTAATAAGTTTCTTCCGCGGCTACGGGGTCTGGCACTGGAAGAACACCAATGCCTTCGAGAAGCACAAGGCCCTCGTGCAGATGGCGGACTGGATGCTGCCGTCCAACGGCATCACCTTTTTGCTGGACCCCATCGTCATCAACCAGCTGGTGAAGGAAGGCTATACCAGCAAGGAGGCGGTCAGCGGCTACGTCCACGAGCATTCGCTCGTTTCCATCGAGGAATACTGGAAGTACCAGCACATGGACACGACCCGTCACGCGGCGGAACAGGGCTACGGGCCCCACGCGCCGTTCGCCCACCAGCCGCCGGACAAAATCGTCAACCGCTACCGGCGGCCGGAGGACATCAGCATCCTGGCGGTCGGCGGGGGAACGAACGATTTCTGGCAGGGGCTGGACGCCCAGCACATGGGCAGCTACCTGATAGACGAATGGCGGTAGCACGGACGGGGCCGGCGAGGCCCTGCCACTAACAGGAAAGAGGAGTACCGGTCCGGAGATGAAGGAACCAGAAACGACGCCCGCCTCCGGCGGGAGGAACACCCGTCCCGGCAGCTCGTGCCGGACGCCGGCCCCGCTCGGGAGCACGGTGCAGACGACCATCGAGCGAGGCAACGCGTATCTCTCGCCGAAGTTGTTCGGCGTTGACATTACGGTCAAGAAAGTGACGCGGGGAGACGACGCCCTGAAGCTCCTGGCGGAGCAGGGGCGGGGGCAATCCCCCGCCGCCGGCAACGACTACCTGCTCGCCTGGTTGGAGTTCTCCTACTACCGGAAAACGAGGGGCGCCGGGGACGAACCGTACACCCTGCACGAGGGGCAGTTCGTGGCCAGCTCCGAGGACGGCCTCACCGAGTACCCGTCCGCGCCGGATTCCGAGGCGTTCCAGCCGAACCTGGTGGGCCACACCTTCCAGCCGGGCGAAGCCTACGAAGGCTGGCTGCTCTTCGAGGTGCCGAAAACCACCCGCCGGCCGCTGCTCTGCTACAAGCGCCAGCACACCGAGGGCATGTACGGGATCTGGGGCTACGTCTGGTTCCGGCTTAGCTGAACCGGAACCAGACGTCGCGCCGCCGCTCGACGAGGCAGGCCCCGTCCGCCCGGGCGAGGTTCCCCGGCTCAGTGATTCTGGAAGGGAATGCGCCGGTACTCGGGCGTGAGGGCGATGTCGTAAAACCGTATCGGTTTGTCAATGCGGCTGAAATTCATGGGGCCGTGGACGAGGCCCGGCGGAATGTGGACGAGGCAGGTGTAGGTGATGACCTGTTTCTCCTGCTCCTCTCCCAGGCAGAGCTCCACCTCGGCGGTGAAGTCGAGAGGGTTCATCACGTCCCCGCCGATGAACCCGAGGAACTGGTGGAACTCATGGGAGTGGGGTGCCGTAATCAGCAGGAACGGGTTATCCACGACCTCCCACCGGATGACGAGGGGGAGCCCGTCCCAATCGGCGCCCCGCAGGCTCAGGATATCGGCGGTTTGCTCGTCATGCAGCTTCGGTCCCAGGGGGTTTTTCCGGATGTACTGTGCGTACTTTGACATGCAACTGCTTCCTTTCCTCTCGTTTAGCGTACTCGCAGGCTTGAGTTTCCGGCTTCCACCAGGTCGCGGGCCGCGGGCGCCGGGCGCTGTTCCGGGCAGGAGAAAATAATCTTTGATAATCAGTATAATATATAGTTGATTTTCCCGCAATACCTTGTTATAATGTCCGAAACATAAAATTTTGTCCGGTGGATTTATATTACGATAACGCATTACAGGTCCCTCCGCCTACCCTCACCTCCTCCGATACGGGCTGGCTGGCGGTCGCCAGCCCGTATCCCCCCCGAAGGGCCGGCGTTACGAGACGACCGCCGCGGCCGAAAGAGCGGTACCGCCGGGAGGCCCGGGAAACGATAATTGAACGCGCCGCTCCCCGAGGAGCGGCGGGCAGCAGAGACTACATGACCGGAAAAGGAGGCAGGAAACCATGGCAGCCGAACCCGTTACCGCCAAATACATCAAGCTGAACACGACCCGACCCTCGCGTCACGCGGACGTCACCGCGCCGATACCCTTCCTGAAGAGCAACGAGGAGTACGGAGACCTGGGGTTCCACATGAGCTGGAAGTGCATCGTCAGGCCGTATACCGACGAGCCGGAAGCGCACCGGCACGATTTTCCCCAGTTCCTGGTGTTCCTCGGGGGCGACCCCAACAACATGCTGGACCTGGGGGGCGAGGTGGAAATCACCCTCAGCGAAGACGGGAAGAACTTCGAGAAGCACCTGCTGACCACGATGGCCACGGTGTATATCCCGGCCGGGCTGTACCATTGTCCGCTCGTCATGAAGAAGGTGGAGAGGCCGTTCGTCTTCTACAATTTCGCTCTGACCGACAAGTACGTTAAAATCATGTAAGCCGCGACGGTGCCACCCGAGTTCAGTAAAGGAGAAGCTATGGAGACCGACAAATACATCCGGACGAACGTGACTCGTCCCTCGAAGCACGAAGCCGTGACCGCGCCCATCCCGGTGCTGCGGTGCGACAAGGACTACGGCGACAAAGACTACTGGATGTACTGGAAGTGCGTTGACAAACCGTACGTAGACGAGGAGATTACCCACCACCACGAGTTCGACCAGTACCTGGTATTCCTCAGCGGGGACCCGCACAACATGCTGGACCTGGGCGGGGAAGTGGAGTTTACTCTGAGCGAGGACGGCAAGAACCTGGAGAAGCACGTCTTCACCACGTTCACCACCGTGTACGTCAAGGCGGGGCTCTACCACTGCCCGCTCGTTTTCAAGAAGGTAACGAAGCCCATCATTTTCTACGACTTCGTGACCCGCCTGAACTACCAGCGCATCTACGAGCCCTAGACCCCGGCAGGAGAAAAAGAAGGGGCGGCGCCGCCGCGGCTAAAGGCGTGCCCGGCCCCGTACGGCAAGGCGGCACGACCTTGGACACGACCAAGTACGGCAAGTACATCGTCACGGAGCTGAAACGGCCGGCGCGGATGGCGGCGGCGGCGGAAGCGTACGCCAAGTGGGCGACCCGCATCCTGTGGATGGACGAGAACGTGGTCCCCGGGGCGTTCCAGATGAACTGCTCCTGGTACCGCAGCTCGAACCCGGGCGATTCCGGCGAGGCCCACAGCCACCGGCACGATTCCGACGAAATCATCGGCTTCTTCGGGCCCAACTGGCAGCAGCCGTATCAGCAGGAAAATGACGAGGCTGACGAGGAGCAAAACGAAAGCGGCCTGGATGAGGCGGCGTATCACGTACGTGGTCATACCGTTATCCCCCGGATATGATCCGCGTTACGGGCAGGCACCTGCTGATTACTACCATGTCCCACGGACTCCCTTTCGGGACTATGTCGTTTCCCCCTCGAAACGCATCCGCAACCTGGTGTTTTCATGGCCGACGGACGAAAAACCCTGGCTATGTACGTTATATGTATAAATCAAGCAGGGAATATAACGTTTCGGCTATTATATCAGCTATCGGAGGGAATATCAACCATAATCCGGCTTAGTATTAATCATGTTTTTTCTTGTCTCCTCAGTTCACCCGCCGGGCGCGGGCGGCAGGACAAGGTAAGGGGGCCGGTTACCGGACGATTGACACGAGACGCTTGCGGACCTCCGCCCGGATCAGCGTTTCTATCTGGTTGATGCCCTGGATACGGGAGACTTCATCCCGGATGAAGTGGTAGAGGATTTCCGGCGTCTTGCAGTGGACGCCGACGAGCAAATCATACCCGTTGAGGAGCTTGATGACGAGGTGGACGTGCTCCGATTTCACGACCTGCTGGCAGATGCTGTTGAGCCTGCCGTACTCCACGTGGAGCAAGAGGTAGCCGGTGGACAGGTAACCGAAGAACAGGGGGTTGGGGACGGCCATAATCTTGATGATGTTGCGCTGGCACAGCGAGGCGATGCGTCTCGAGATGGTGGTGGCGCTGAGACCGAGCCTCTCAACGAGGACGTTGTACCCCAGGCGGCCGTTCTTGTGCAGCTCCTCGATGATGGTCTTGTCCACGTCATCAATGACAGGCAAGGGTTCCCCGTTCTCTTCGGGGAAGACGCCCTGGTACCTCTCGGGCATATCGGAGACGAAGAATATTTCCACTTCCCGTATCCCCTTGATGCAGTAGAGGCGGTTTTCCAGGAAATCATGGAGGTTGTCCCAGTCCGTGTAGTCCATCACGAGGAGGACATCGAACCGGCCGAAGGTGGTGACGATGAGGCTGATGTTGACATCGTCCACGAGCTCATCGCAGATGCTGGACACCTCGGCGAGGTCCACGTCCAGGGCCACCACGGCGCTGATGTGGTAGCCCATCTTGTTGGGGTTGGCGATGGCCCGGACCACGAAGGAGTCCTGGGTGAGGAGGGCCTTCACCCGCTTGGCGACGGTGGAGATGCTGACCCGGAACTGCTGGGCGAGCCGGGCGTTACTGAGGCGGCCGTCCTGGTTCAGGGCGAGGATGATTTTCTCGTCCAGATTTTTATCCATCGCTCCATTA
>DAOUEG010000043.1:0-18997 GCA_034430495.1 Dehalococcoidales bacterium | reverse complement strand
CGGTGTGGCAGTCCGTGCAGACCGGCACGTCGTAGTTGTCCTCGGAGAGCAGGGCCTGGCCGTGGACGCTGTTGATGTACTGGTCGTAGACGGCCGGGTGGCACCGGGCGCAGGTCTGGGAGATGGCCCGCCGGTCCTCGGGCAGCGCGATGATATCGTGGGCGCCGTGGCAGTCCGTGCAGAGCGGCGCGTTCTGGTCACCCTCGGAGAACATCTTGTAGTGGATGCTGTCGAGCGTCTTGGTGTAGTTGTCGAAGTGGCAGCGCCGGCAGAGGTCGTACTGGGAGATGCTGTAGTCCCGCTTGCTGGGGATGTCCCACGTCTCGTGGGGGAACGTCGTGATGTTGGTATGGCAGTCCGTGCAGTTGAGCTTGTCCCCGTGGACGGAGCTCATCCAGACGTTCTGGTCCACGTAGAGCGAGAGCACCTCGCCGTCGTCCAGGGTCATGGTCAGACCGGGCTGGTCGTGGCATTTCATGCAGTCGTCGCTGGTGATGGCCACCGGGGCCGCGCCGCCCGCTTGCGAGCCGGCGCCGACGTTGACCTCATGGCACAGCAGGCAGTAGGTTTCCTGATAGCCCTCGTGGCTGGGGGGTTCCGGGATGAAACCGTCCGCGCCGTGGCAGGCGACGCAGTCTTCGTGCCCCTTGGTCTCGTGCGGGATAGGCGGCGTCGTTACGTCCGTCGTGGGATGGCAGTCCAGGCACCGGTCCACGAAGTTCACGTGGTTGGCCGGGGCCGGCAGGATGGAGTCCTGCGCGTGGCAGAGGTTGCAGTCCGCCTTGTCCGCCGTCTCGTGGGGCACCGGCGGCGGCGTGGCCACCTCGTGGCATTTCAGGCAGAGCGTGTTGGCGAAACTGGCGTGGTTGGGCGGGGCCGGGAAGATGCCGGTTTGCCCGTGGCAGGCGGAGCAGGTTTCCCGGCCCTCGGTCTGGTGGGGTATCGGCGGGGGGTTGTCCTGGGCCGCCGCCATGATGGGGAACATCGCCGCAGCAAGAATGGCGATGGCGGCGATGGCGGGGAATAATACTAACGTGTATCGGTGACCGTGGTGATGCTTTCCCTTCAAAACGAGACTCCTCGAGCCGGGTTTCTTCACGGTGTCCGGTAGATTGTAGCACAATCCGCTTCAGGGGGCAAACGACCGGTTTCCGGTCTGATTACGCCCCGTTTTTCACCGGGACGATGCCGGGTTAGCTCCCGGCATCGTCGGCGTCGTCCTGCTTGCGGCGGGCGACCTCATCCTCCAGCTCGTCCAGCTCCTCGTCCGCCTTGTCGTCGTCGCTGCCCTTGGTCTCCCGGGTGAAGCTGGCGAGACCCGGCTGCGTGCGGAAGGCGAGCGCCTGGCCCATCCATACCCCGGTCGCCTTGACCCCGGTATAGGCCTTGTAGCCGAGGAACCCGAGGAACCCCGCGATGCCGATGAACGGCAGGAAGACCAGGAACAGCAGGCCGGTGAGCGGTCCGGCCACCATGGCCAGCGTCGCCGGTACCTTGATGTAGCTGACGCTTGCCTCGCCGGGCAGCATATCGTTGTCCGCTTCCACCTGCGTGAAATCCCAGTTCTTCAGGTTGAGGTAGCTCCCCCTGACGGCCTTTTCAGTTCCCGTATACTTTTTCATGATCCTCACTCCTTCCCTTTCGTTCCCGGGCGGCGGTGGTTCCCGCCGCCACTTTCATGATAGCCCGGGATACGCCGGGAGGGTATCGGGGAAACGCCTGAAACGGCTCGGTCAAATAGTGTAGCGGGACTAGGTGAAAAGACTGATTGAGGGGTAGGGCATGGCAGTCCGGCGTCAGCCGGAGCGCGGCTCAGGCGTCCGGCTGGATGAGACCGTGGCGGATGGCGAGCTTGATGAGGTCCGTCTTGTTGTGGATGCCGAGCTTCTCCATGATGTTGGCGCGGTGGGTCATCACCGTCTTGATGCTCAGGACGAGGGTATCCGCTATCTGCCGGCTCGTGTACCCCTCGGCGATGAGCTTGAACACGGTCTTCTCGCGGTCGCTGAGCTTGTCGTAGAAGCCCAGGTCGGCGGTGGCGGCCTCCGGCTCCAGGTACCCCCGGATGACCTTGTCCGCAATCATGGAATCTATGTAGGACTTCCCCTGCGCCACCGCCCGGATGGCGGATACCAGGTCGCTCCCCACGCTCTTCTTGAGGACGTAGCCGGCCGCCCCGGCCCGCAGGAAGCGGTAGATGTACTCCGCGTCGTCGTACTGCGTCAGGACGAGCACCCGGCTCTCCGGCGCCGTCTTGGCGAGCTCGATGGTCGCCTCCAGCCCGCCCAGCCCCGGCATGGCGATGTCCATCAGCACCACGTCCGGCCCGAGCTCCTTGACCCGGCTGATGGTCTCCAGCCCGTCCTGCGCCTCCCCCACCACCTCGATGTCCTCGTGGGCGGCCAGGATCAGGCGGATGCCCTCCCGGACGATGGCGTGGTCGTCGGCGATGAGTACCCGTATCCTGTCCATCGGTCCGCCTCCTTATGCCAGCGGTACTTCCACGCGGATGCGCGTGCCGCCCTTGGGCCGCGATTCCAGATCGAACGTGCCGCCGAGCAGCTCCACCCGCTCCCGCATGCCCATCAGGCCCACGCCGAGCCCGCTCGGGTGCTCCGCCCGGACGGCCGGGTCGAACCCCCGCCCGTCGTCCTCCACCTCCAGGGCGATGCTCCCGTCCAGGTAGTCCACGGTGATGAACACGTGCTTCGCCTCCGCGTGCCGGACGATGTTCGTCATCGCCTCCTGGGCCACCCGGAACAGGGTGATTTCTATCTGCGGCGGCAGCACCCGCTCGTCCCCGGTGACCTCCACCCGCGTCTTCACGCCGCGCGGCTCGAGCCGGTTCTGGGCGTACCAGCGGATGGCGGACAGCAGGCCGAGGTCGTCGAGCACCGAGGGCCGCAGGTCGAAGATAATCTTGTGGACGCTGTCGAGCGTCGTCACCGCCAGGTTGCGCACGTCGCTGACGAGCGCCTTTATCTTGGCGACCTCCGTATCCGGCAGGGCCGCGGCGGCCTCCAGCCGCATCGAAAGCCCCAGGATGGACTGGGTCGTCTCGTCGTGGAGCTCCCGCGCCACCCGCTTCCGCTCCTCTTCCTGCGCCATGAGCACCTTTTGCAGCAGGTGGGTGCGCATGGCGTCCTTGGCCTCGATTTCCCGGTACGAGGCCTGGAGCAGCCGCGTGCGCTCCTCGATGCGCTCCTCCAGCTGCCGGTTCCACTCGCTTATCTGGTTGACGGAGCGGCGCAGCTCCGCCCGCATGGTATCGAAGCTGCGGCTCAATTCGCCGATTTCATCGCTCCCCAGCGACGGCACCGGCTGGTCGAGGTTGCCCCGGGAGATAATCTGCGCCGCCGTGTTGAGGCGGCGGACCGGGTCGACGAGGCTCCGGGCCATCCCCAGGCTCAGGAAGAAAACGAGCACCACGGAGGCCAGCCCGGCAAACAGGAAGGTCGCCCCAAGCGCCTCCACCGGCGCGAAGGCGGTACTGGTCGGCTGGCTGACCGCCACCTGCCAGGAGATGCCGGTCACGTCGAGCGCCGCCATCGTTACCAGCCCCTTGTCCCCGCTCGCCATCGTCGTCAGCGCCCGCGAGGGGGCCGTGCTGGTGATGACGGTGCCGCTCCCGTCAACGATGTCAATAACCATCCCCTCCCCCATCCGGAAGGTCGGGATGAGCCCGCGCAGCGCCGGCGTGGTGGGGTCCATCGTCCCGGCCACCAGGCCCACGAGCTGCCCGCTGACGCTCCGCAGCGGCGAGACGATGTAGATATCGGGGTTCGGGGTGTCGTCGGCCACGAGGTCGGAAATGACGATGCGGTTGACGGAGAGCGCCGCCGCTATCGGGGCCACGCCGCTCAGGTCCTTCCCGACGAGCGCCGGCCGGGACGGCTCGACGAGGATGACCCGCCCGTTCCGGTCGGTGATAAACACCGTATCGAACAGGGAGCCGAGGTAAGCGGCGTGGAGGGCCGTCTGCTCCGGCTCGTTGGTGCTGTCGGCGATGTTGACCCCCGCCGCGAACTGGACGTCGCTGAGGCGCTGCTCGTTCTCCTGGAGCACGTAGTCAACGTGGGAGACGATCGAATCCGCCAGGAACTGCCGCTCCTCGCTCAGCCACCGCTGGCTCTCCCGCACGGTCATCACGCCGGAGACCGCCAGCGCTATCAGCACCGGCAGCATGCTGACCGCGGCCAGCAGCAGCATCCTCCGCCCGATGTTCGAATGCAGCGTCGAGGTCAGGTCCACGGCGGTCTCCCCGATTGACGGAATCAGCCTATTGTAGCATAAACGGCTGTCCGGCTGTATCATGCGCCGGTTTTCATGCTATCATAGACCATAATGGAACAGAACCCCCGTGCCGCCACGCCCAATCTGTTCGTTATGTCTGCCCTCAATTCCATCAACTTCATGGGCAACACCATCCTCGTGCCCATCATCGCCCTCTACGCCGCCACGTTCAACATCGGGCCGGGCACGGTCGGCTTCATCGTGGGGCTGTACTCCATCGTCAACTCCCCCACCAACCTCTTCTCCGGCCGCCTCATTGACCGCATCGGCTACCGCATCCCGCTCATCATCGGCATGGCGGGCAGCGCCGCCTGCCTGTTCGGCTACTCGCTGGTGCGGCTGCCGTTCGAGCTCGGCCTCGTCCGGGCGCTGCACGGCTTCTTCGGCGGCACCAAGAGCCCGTCCATGATGTCCGTTTTCACCGCCAAGGCCGACGAGCGGGGCGGCCGCGGGCGCACCATGGCCTTCTACGGCATGTCCATCGCCTTCGCCAACCTGGCCGGCTTCGGCATGAGCGGCGCCATCGTCAGCAGCATGGGGTACCCCGTGCTGTTCTACGTCGGGGCCGGCATCCTGGCCGCCGGCACGGTCATCAGCTTCTTCATGCCGAAGCTCAAGATAGTCGCGGAAAAGACGCCCCGGCTCTCGCCGCGGCAGTTCGCGGGCCGTATCGGCGGCCTGCTGAAGCGGAAGGGGCTCGTGCTCTGCTACGCGGCGGTCTTCGCGCAGTACTTCACCTTCGGCGGCGTCGTGACGCTGCTGCCACTCTACGTCAAGGGGCTCGGCATGGACGCGTTCCACGTCGGCATGCTGCTCACGGTGTACACGGTCGTCTTCATCGCTTTCCAGATGCCGAGCGGTATCCTCTCGGACCGGCTCGGGCGCCGGCAGCTCGTCTACGCCGGGCTGGCGCTGGGGACGGTGGCGTTGCTGCTGCTGTCGCGCGCGGAGACCTTCCTCACCCTCTCCCTCGTCATGGCGGTCTACGGGGCCGCCTTCGGGCTGCTGTTCCCGTCGGTCTCGGCGCTCGTGGTGGACCACGCCACCCCCGGCGAGCGCGGCCTGGCGAGCGGCGTCTTCCACGCGCTCGTGACGGCGGGGGTCGCCCTCGGGGCGCCCATCCTCGGCGGCTTCGGCAGCGTCTTCGGCCTCAAGAGCGGCCTCATGGTGACGCCGGCCGTGCTGGCCCTCGTGCTGGTGGCCGCGCTCGTCTTTCTCCGGGGCCCGTCGCCGTCCCCGCGGCAGACCTAGCCCGGGATGGTGGGCTCCTTCTTCCGGGACCTGGCGGCCGGCTTCCGGTCCGCCATGTTTTTCAGGTTGCGTTCCTTCTCCGTGGTCGGCTGGCCGGTCACCGGGTGGTCGTAGTGGTACGGCAGGATGTAGCCGGTCATGAAGCGCGGGTCGTTGGCGGAGGGCGGGATATCGGAGGGCGGGCCGCTGAAGTTCTCGATGTTCTTCCCCATCTGCTCCATGAAGTTCCAGCTCCCCTCCGGCAGGCGGACGGTGTAGTTGATGATCCAGTCCACCGTCAGGAACTTCCAGACGCCGTCCTGCTTGATGTAGCCTATCTCGTAGATGCCCCCCACGAAGGAGCCGTTGGACTTGCCCTGCGCGTCCGGGATGTTGACCCCGCCGAAGGCGTACCAGCGGCCCCTGGCCCGGTCGCCCTCCACGTCAACGACGCCGGCGATGGGCATCACCTGGTGGGTAAAACTCGGCGGGGTGACCATGCGGTCCGGGTTGCCGATGCCGAAGTACCGCTTGACCCCCTCCTTGCCGAGCCACGTCCCCTCCAGCCAGTGCAGCCGCACCTCCGGGTGGTCGGCGAAGCAGTCCACGATTTCCTGCTTCAGCATGTACATCACGTAGTAGCTGTACACGCGGTGGAGGCGCTTGATGGCGTCAATGTCCTCCAGCCGCTGCAGCCTGGCCTCCGCGGCCAGCAGTCGGGCTTCCAGTTCCTCGATGTTCATTCCTTCTCTCCTCGTAGTAATCGGCCGCCCTACCAGCCTTCCTTGTGGGAGCCGGAGTACCTGGCGGACGGCCCCGCCGTGAAGACGATGGTCGGCTTGACGATGTTGTGGAACTTCCAGGGGCAGTGGTCAACGTGCGCCGGGATGCAGACGATGCTGCTCTGCTTCATCTCGTAGGTGTCCCCGTCCATGACGATGGTCATCGTGCAGCCGAGGTCGTGCGGGTGCTCCGGGTCCGCCCCGGCGAAGGCTATCATCTCCGGCCAGGTGTGCTCGTGGGGCGGGGCGGGCGCGCCGCCGTTCCCCTCCCACAGCCAGACGAAGTCCACGTAGAACGCCCCCCTGGCCATGTCGTCCTCCAGGTGGAGGAGCCGCGTCGAGCGCAGGCTCGGGTCCCGCGGTATCGTGCGCGGTCCCTCGGCCGTGTTCGGGTCGCCGGCCACGGTGAACTTCTCCTTGGTGTGGTCAATGATGGTGCAGCGCGGCCTGTCCCCGTCCCTGGGGGAGGTGGACACGGCCGCGTCGCCGACCGCGGCGCGGGAGTAAACACCCGTCGGCGAGATGCTCACGAAGAGGATGGGCGTCTCGACGCGGTCGAACCGGATGGGACAGTGGCGGGTGCCGGCCGGGATGTAGACGAGACAGCTCCGCGTGAGCGTGTGCTTTTCGTCGTCGAGCCAGATGGTTATTTCCCCGCCGAGGTCCCACGGGTCCTCCCGCCGCGAGCCGACGAAGCCGAGCACCTCGTCGAAGTCGTGCGTGTGCGGCAGCTCCACCTCCTCGTCCGAGCCGCCGCGCCACAGCCAGTGGGCGTCCACGTAGAAGAAGTCCTCCAGGCGGCTGGCGTCCACGTTCATGATGTGGGTGGACGGCACCTGCCCGCTGACGGTTTCCGGGTCCCTGTCCCCGTTCTTTTTCACGTCCGGCGCGTAGGGAACGGCGTCGGTGATAATGCGGTGGGCATACTTGAGTTCGGCCATGCGCGCTTCCTCCGGGTTACGTCCTTGAGATACGGCGATTATACCACAGGACGGGGGCAAAGGAGCACCGTTGACATTTCTCTCCGGCCGCGCCCATACTATCCTGTTCCGCCAACCCGAATACCCCCTCAAAGGAGAGCCGCATGACCGAACCCTATCCGCTCAAGATTGACGCCTACGCCCACATCATCCCGCCCCGCTTCCGCAAGGAGATAGAGAAGATTTCCCCCGCCCTCCACGACGAGCAGATACTGCCGGAAACGGTCCTCTATGACCTCGATGCCCGCTTCCGCGTCATGGACAAGTACGAGCCGCTCCGTCAGGTGCTGACCCTCGGCCGCATCCCCACCGAGCACCTCGCCGGGCCGGAGAAGGCCGCCGAGCTGGCCCGCCTCGCCAACGACGAGATGGCCGAGCTCGTCAACCGGCACCGCGACCGCTTCTGCGGCGCCCTCGCCACGCTCGCCATGACCAACATGGACGAGGCCCTGAAAGAAACGGACCGCTGCATCAGGGACCTCCGCTTCAACGGCGTCTACCTCCACACCCCGGTGGACGAGAAGCCGCTCGACAACCCGGAGTTCCTCCCCCTCTACGAGAAGATGGCCGCGTACGACCTCCCCATCGTCATCCACCCCATGCGCAAGATGGACCACCCGGACTTCCTCACCGAGAAGCAGTCCAGGTACCTCCTCTTCAGCCTCTTCGGCTGGCCGTACGATACGACGGCGGCCATGGCCCGGCTCGTTTTCTCCGGCATCATGGAGAAGTACCCGACCCTGAAGGTGGTGACCCACCACCTCGGCGGCATGGTGCCCTTCTACGCGGAGCGCATCCGGCAGTTCACCCAGCTCCAGACCGTCCGCTCCCAGGGCCTCAACCTCCAGCGGGAGGCCATTGACTACTTCAAGCTGTTCTACGCGGACACCGCCATCTACGGCCATACCCCCGGCCTGATGTGCGGCTACGAGTTCTTCGGGCCGGACCACGTGGTGTTCGGGATAGATTTCCCGCTCGGGGACATCGAGGGCGGGGACCGCAACTACCGCCAGACCATCAACGCCATCGAGGCCATGCCCATCCCGGAGGAAGACAAGAAGAAGATCTACCAGGACAACGCCCGCAAGCTCATGCGGCTGCCTATCTAGGCGCGGTTCCTGCGGAAACGCGCGCGGGGCGGGCCGCCCGCTGGGCGGCCCGCCCCGCAGTTTTACCCGTAATCTTACTCGCCCGGCTTTTCCCACGCAATCGCCACGAAGGCGCCGGTGTCCAGCCCCGCCGCCCGCCCGGCCCGCTCCTTTTCGCGGGCCGTCGCGGGGTCCTCGTCCTGCGCGAAGTGCACCGCCGTCACCACCGTGCCCGGCCAGGGGCTCAACGCCCGCAGATCGTCCGGGGAGCGGTAGCGGGCGTTCAGCAGCAGGTGCTCGTCTTTTTTCGCCTCCCGCCGCGCCGCCCACGGGCTGAGGCGGTTGAGCGTCGCCGCCACCACCCGCCCGCCGGGCTTCGTCACCCGGAACAGCTCGTTGACCGCCTTTCTGGCGTCCTCGATGAACTCCAGCGCCGTGACGGACACCGCTTTGTCGAACCGCCCGTCGCGGAACGGCAGCGCCAGCATGTCCCCCGCCACCGCCTCGAAGGGGTAGCTGCCCAGCTTCTTCTCCGCCGCCGCCAGCATCGGCCCGGAAACGTCCAGCCCGATGACCCGCGCCCCCGCTTCCAGCACATCAACGGTAAAGACGCCGCTGCCGCAGCCGGCGTCCAGGACGGTCTCGCCGGTCCGGGGCCGGAGCAGGTCGCGGATGACGGCCGCCTCGTACTCCCGCACCAGCGCCCCGATAGGCGTCTCGAACCAGGCGTCGTAGTAGGCCGCCCAGTCATCGAACAGCGGCATCTAGACCTCCCCCAGCCAGGTCTGCGGCTCCTTGCGCTCCCGGGTGATTTTCAGGAGCCACTGGAGCCGCCTCAGCATCTCCGCGTCCTGGAGCGACCGCGCCTCGACCGGGCAGACCTTGATGCAGGCGGCGCAGGTGATGCATGTGCCGCCGTCGGTCGTGGTCGGGTCGTCGTCCGGGATGGCCGCCACCGGGCAGACGGTGACGCACTCACCGCAGCGGGTGCAGGTCACCGCGTCGGTGACCGGCGTCACCGTCCCGTGGTTGACACGGTCGCGGTAGGGCCGGTTCCCCGGCAGGTCCACCGTCACTATATCGTCACCCGATATACCGTCGAGCAGCCTCCGCAGGTCTCTCCCGAACGCCTCCGCCCGGGCGATATCGGCCCGGTCCGGCCGCCCCGGCGCGATGGGCGTCGCCCCGGTGTGGTAGGAGTGCTCCCCGATGAAGGCGGCCCCCGCCACCGTCCGGAACCCGGCCGCCTTGACGATATCTTCCAGCTCGACGAGCGCGTCCTCGAACTCCCGGTTGCCGTAGACGGCCACGACGACCGCCGGGCCGCCGCTCCCTTTCAGTCCCTTGAATCTTTCCACCGCCGTCGCCGGCAGGCGGCCCGCGTAGACCGGCGCCCCGATGACGAGCAGCTCGTCCGCGGCGACGTCCGGCCAGTCCGGGGGCCACGGCGGCGTCACGTCCGTCACCGTGACGGGGTTGATACCCGTCCCCCGGCCGATGGCCTCCAGGACGGTCCGGGTGGTGTGCGTGGGCGAAAAGCAGGCGAGCCGTACGGCCTCTATCTTCATGGGGCGGTCTCCTGAATGGGTGATACGTTGGTATCTTATACCACCGGCGCGCCCTCCCTCAACCCGCCGCCCGCTTTTGAAATCTTCAGCGGATTCCGCTACCATGTCAGCAATACCCGGAAAGGACACCCCGCCCGTGGACATACCGAACGAGCAACTGCTGGAGCTTTACCGGACGATGCTCACCATCCGCCGCTTCGAGGAGCGCTGCATCGCGGACTTTGCCAGCGGCGCCATCCCCGGCCTCGTCCACTCCTACATGGGGGAGGAGGCCATCGCCACCGGCGTCTGCGCCCACCTCCGCCGGGAGGACCGCATCGTGAGCTACCACCGCGGCCACGGCCACGCCATCGCCAAGGGGGCCGACCTCAACCGCATGCTGGCGGAGGCCTACGGCCGCGCCACCGGCTACTGCAAGGGCAAGGGCGGCTCCATGCACGTGGCGGACTTCGATGTCGGCATGCTCGGCGCCAATGGCATCGTCGGCGGGGGCATCCCCATCGGCGCCGGGGCGGCGCTGGCGGCCCAGCTCGAGGGCGGCGACAAGATAGCCGTCCTCTTCTTCGGCGACGGCGCCACCAACGAGGGCGAGTTCCACGAGGTGCTCAATTTGGCCTCCATCTGGGACCTGCCGCTCCTCTTCGTCTGCGAGAACAACGGCTACGGCGTCAATACCCCGGCCAGGTACGCCACCGGCCTCGAGCACATCGCGGAGCGGGCCGCCGGCGGCTACGGCATACCGAGCGTCTCCCTTGACGGCAACGACGTCCGCGCCGTCTACACCGCCGCCGGGAAGGCCGTGGAGCACGTGCGCACCCACACCGGCCCGTACTTCATGGAGTGCCACACCTACCGCTGGCGGCCGCACTTCGAGGGCGGCATGGTGGACCTGCGCGACCCCGAAGAGATCGAAGGCTATAAAGAGTTCTGCCCGGTGGCCTGCTTCGAGGACGTCCTCATCGGCGACGGCGTCGCCACCCGGGCCGACCTCGACGCCGTGAACGACGCGGTCCTCGCCCGCGTTGCGGCCGCGGCGGAGTTCGCCGCCGCCAGCCCCTGGCCCGCGCCGGAGGACGCCCTCAGGGACGTCTATTCAGCCTGAACGCCGAAGGAACGAGAGCATGATGAGGACCATTTCATACGCCCGGGCCGCCGAGGAAGCCATCGTCGAGGAGTTCCGGCGCGACCCCAGGACCCTCCACCTCGCCACGGACATGGACCACACTTTGCTCGAGGAGTTCGGCCCGGACCGCATCCGCCAGCTCCCCATCGCCGAGGCCTCCTTCGTCGGGGCGGCCATCGGCCTGGCCGGGTCCGGCTTCCGGCCGGTCGCCAACGTCCGCATGGCCACCTTCGCCTTCGTCGCCATGGACCAGTTCGTCAACCAGGCCGCCAAGATAACCTACATGTTCGGCGGGCAGCGGAAATTCCCGATTCTCTACCGCATGACCGTCGGGGCGAGCAAGTCCTGGGCGGCGCAGCACTCCATCAGCCCCTACTCCATGTACATGAACGTGCCGGGCTTGAAGCTCATCCTGCCCGCCACGCCGTACGACGTCAAGGGCCTGCTGAAAACCGCCGTCCGCGATAACAACCCGGTCATCAGCTTCGAGCACATGGCCCTCGGCGGCGTGGAGGGAGAGGTGCCGGAGGAGGAGTACACGATTCCCTTCGGGCAGGCCGTCATCCGGCGGGAGGGGACCGATGTCACCGTGGTCGCCCTTGCCAAGCTCATGCACGACGCCGTCGCCGTCGCCGGCGAGCTGGCGAAGGAAGGTATCTCGGCGGAGGTCATTGACCCCCGCACCCTCGTGCCGCTCGACCGGGAAACGATCAAGAAATCGGTGCTGAAAACGGGCCGCCTCGTCGTCGTGGACGAGGCCTGCATCACCTGCGGCGTCGCCGCCGAGCTGACGGCCATGGTCGTGGAAGACCGCGAGGTGTTCAGGATGCTGAAAGCCGCCCCGCGCCGCGTCTGCGGCAAGGACGTGCCCATCCCCTACTCCCCGCCGATGGAGAAGTTCGCCCTGGCGGGCCGCGACGACATCGTCGCCGCGATTAAGGAAGTCCTCGGCTAGCCCGTGATGCCGAGCATCTCCCCCAGCCGCGCCGGCGGGTAGGTCCCCGGCGGCAGTCCTTCCTCCGCCATCTTGAGAGCGATGGCCACGAGCTGCTCGTTGAGCGGCGCTGCCAGCCCCGCCCGCTTGGCCTGCCGGACGATTTCCCCGTTGAGGAAGTCCGTCTCCACGTGCCCCTGGTGCCGGGCCAGGCTCTGCCAGGTGCTGCTCTGGGCTTCCGTGTCAAGCTGCCCCTTGAGCGGCGCCGTGATGTCCGGCCAGCTCCCGGCCACGTCCTGCTGGGAGATGACCTTGATGCCCGCCTTTTTCACCACGGCCTCGGCCTCGGCGGCCACCGCCTTGTAGATGAAATCCGTCTCCGCCCAGCTTCCGTTGCTGATGGCCCCGATGGCGTTGCCGAGGTTCGTCATCAGCTTGCCCCACTTGTAGGGCATGACGTCCTCCGCCGTCCGCACGAAGTACCCGGCCTCCCGGATGCCTTCGGCGATCTCCTCCGCGAACGGGTCCGCCTGCGCCGGGTACCGCCCGATGATATACCACCCCGGCGGGTCCCGCCGGCAGACCACCTCCCCGTCGTCGAGGTACACCGCCCCCACCCGCACCATGGCCCCGTACACGCGCGGGAACTGCTCCAGGACGATTTCCTCGTTGCGCACCCCGTTCTGGAAGCAGCAGACCGGCACGTCCGCCACGCACTGCTTCAGCACCTTGACCGCCGCCGCCGTATCCTGCCCCTTCATGCAGAGGCAGACGACGTCGTCCGGGTGGAACTCGAGTTGCTCCGGCCCGGTCACCGCCGGGATCTTCACGACGTGCGTGCCGGTCGGCGTGACGAGCTTCAGCCCGTTCTTATTGACGGCGTTGACGTGCCCCGGCCGGCCGATGAGCACCGCCTCGTGCCCGGTGCGGAACAGGTGCCCGCCCATGATGCTGCCGATGCCCCCGGCCCCGTAGATGATATAACGCATTTTTACCCCTGGGTATAGACCCCGTACTCGTGGGTGAAGTCTATCATCGCTTTCAGGTTCTCCGGCTTCACCTCGTCGGTGGAGCTCCGCGGCGAGAGGATGAAGCCGCCTCCCTCGCCCACCACGTCGATGAGCTTCTTGCAGTGCTCCTTGACCTGCGCCACCGTCCCCACCTGGAGCAACGAGGACGGCACGTTGCCCTGGATGCAGAGGTGGTCCCGCAGCACCTCCTTGGCCTTGAAGATGTCGGTCGTATCGAGCCGGACGAGGACGGAACCCCTCGGAAACTGCTTGAGGTATTCGAGCTTGGAGGTGAAATTCCCCTCGAAGAAGATGCACGGCGTGATGCCCCGCTCGACGAGCGCCAGCACGAGCTTCCTGAAGGTGGGCCAGTAGAACTTCTCGAACTGCCTGGTGGAGAGGAAGTCGTCGGAGCCGCGCGTGTTCGTCATGAAGTAGCGGCGGTGCCCCAGCACCGAGGGCCGCGTCAGCGGCCGCGCCAGCGTCAGCTCCAGTATCCTGTCGCAGGCGGCCAGCAGCTTGTCCGGCCGCCGGAACATGTCCTGCATCGTCCCCTCCATGCCCCGCATGGAGTGGGAGACCACGTCGTAGGGCGGCATGGCCGCGCCCTGGAAGTACTGCGGGTAGCCGCACGCCTCCATCATGCTGGTAAAGCGGTCCGTCCGCTTGCGCCAGCGCCGGAACTCCCTGCCGGCCTTGAGGAGCGTCTCGAACGCCCTGGCCACCTCCGGCTCGCCCATGATGCGGGCCAGCATCTGGGCGCCCATGCCGCCGGAGATATCGGCGAGCCGCGGCAGCCGCTCGATGCCGTTCAGGTTATCGGAGGACCGGGCGAGCGTGTGGCGGAACAGGTAGTCGGACGGGTCGTTGAGGAAGGCGTCGTACTCGTCCGCCTTCATGAAGTCCACCTCGATGGCCTGGTGCCCCTGGTAGGGGTCCATGCCGCCGTAGCCCGGCCAGCGGGTCTGGTGCAGGTCGAGGATTTCCAGCGCCCGCCCGGGGGTGAAGTTCTGCGGGAAGATGATGTCCGCGTGGAAGTCCGTCAGCGTCTTCTTGTAGGCGGCGTACCAGGCCGGGTAATCGTAGTAGGCCGCCGAGCACGGTATCCCGGCGTTCTTGGCCGGGAAGTACCCCATGCCGCAGATGATGGGCACGCGGTCCGTCTTCTTGAGACGGATGGCGTCCATGATGCGGGCCTCCCGCTCCTGCCGGAGCCGGGCGGCTGACTTGCCCCCTTCGAGCTTGCTGGCCATGGTGGGACTCCTTCTGAGACGCGCCGCCGCCCGCGGGAACGGCGGCGCGGAAATGCACGAGACTATTATATCATCTGCGATACGGTATTGACACCGCGCCGGCGCGGCCGTACCCTCGAGGTCATTCTGAGAGAGTCCGCCTCAGGCGGACGACCGAAGAATCCCCGGGTGGGGATGCGCCGGCGAGACGGGCGTCCCCGCCCGGCGGGTCACTCGGCGGCGCCGGAGCGCTCGCTCGCGTTCCGGTAGACCGAGGACGGCTGCTGGTCGAGCACCTCGTAGGCCCGCTTCAGCAGGCAGAGCAGCTCGCCCTTGAAGACCGTCCGCTCCCGCTTGGTGAGGCAGGAGATGATGCGGTGGATGGAGTCCCGCGTCAGTTCCCGCACCACCCGCTCGCCCCGCGGCGTGATGAAGACGTCCCACTTCCGCAGGTCCGCCGGGTTCTTCTTCTTGGTGATGAGCCCCTGCCGGCCCATGCGCGCCACCAGCGTGGAGATGGAGTGGTGCTGCCGCTGGGTGATTTCGACGATTTCGTTGATGGTGACGGAGCCGCCCCGGTTGACGAGGATGTCCAGCACGTGGGACTGCTCGGGCGTCAGCCCGAACTGCGCCAGCTCCTTCTCCCGCGCCCGCCCTATCATGAACCGGGTATGGTCCAGGATACGCCAGAGCTGGAACTCCGGGTCAACCGGCGCCGGTTGTTTCGCTGGTTCACTCATGGTTGCCACCCCCGCCCGCGGACCGGAATCTTCCTCATTATATACAACCGGGGCCGGAATTGGTACCCCCGGCCGTTTGCCGGGGGCCGCGGCGCCAGGCTATACTGGAGGTATATGGATATCACCGCCACCGCCGCCGGCCTCGGCCTCACGGCCTGCCTTCCCTTCGATCCCGCCCTCCTCGAGCCGGAGGAGCACGTCCGCGGCTACTGCCGCAACAACAGGTGCGGGAGCTACGGCCGCAACTATATGTGCCCGCCCTACTCCGGTAGGCTGGAAAAGCTGCGTAACAAGTTCCGGGACTACAGCGGCGGCTGGCTGCTCCAGTACACCGTCCCCCTGGACGTCAAGAACGACGGGGAGGGCCTGACCCGCTCCAAGCTGGACTTCCACCGCAAAGTGCTGGAGATAGAGAGACTGTTCCCGCCGGAGACCCGGCCGTGGGGCCTCATCGGGGGGAGCTGCGGCCTCTGCGAGCGCTGCAACGTGCTGACCGGCAAGCCCTGCGCCCACTCCCGCGACGCCCGGTCGTCGCTGGAATCCGTCGGCATTGACGTATCGAAACTGCTGGGGAACCTCGGTCTCACGCTCGAGTTCCGGGACGACCGCGTCACCTGGACGGGCTGCGTCCTGACGCGTTCGAGCGACTAGTCGTTCCGGCCGAGCCGGGCCGCCAGGTAGGTGTAGTCCGCCCGGTCAACCTTCCCGTCAATGAAATCCCCTATCGGCATGGGGACGCCGAGCCGCCGCGCCAGCTCCGTGACGAGCCGCTTCTCCGGGGCTATCGGCTGCTCCGTCGCGTGGGGCAGGCCGGAAAGCGCCCCGGGCACCGTCCGCCCGGTCGTGGCCGCCTCCCGCCGCGCCCGCAGGGCCTCCCCCATGTACCACAGCGCCCAGCTGCCGCCGGTGCTCGCGCTCATCACCTCGATCATCTTCTCCAGGTCGAGCCCGGCCGCCAGGCCGAGGTTCATGATTTCCTGGTTGAGCACCCCCAGGTTGTGGAGCGCCAGGTTGTTGATGAACTTGTAAAGCTGCCCGGTGCCGATTTCCCCGAGGTGAAAGATGTGCTCCTTCTTCCCCATCGCCTCGAAGACCGGCCGGCACCCCGCCACCGCCGCCGCGTCGCCCCCTATCATCAGCGTCAGCCCGCCGATGACGCTGTGCAGCGGGCCGGTGGGGTCGCTCACCGCGCAGTCGATGACGTTGATACCCCTCGGCCGGAGCCGGGCGTACGCCTCGCGGGGATAGTCCGGCCCGATGCTGCTGGCGATGATGACGGTGGCCCCCGGCGCCAGCGCCGGCACCGCCCCTTCCTCCCCGAAGAGCACCGCTTCCGTCTGCTCCGCGGTCCTGACCATGGTGATGACGGCGTCGCTCGCCGCCCCCACCTCCCGCGGGCTGGCCGCGGTCGCCGCCCCGAGCGCCCGTATCTCGTCGAGGGCCTCCCGGTCCAAATCACAGGCCGTCAGCGGCAGCCTCCGCACGATGGCCTTGGCCATCGCCATCCCCATGTCCCCTACGCCGATGATGCCGACTCGTCGCGCTTCCATGTCCGGTCTCCGTTACCTGAGGCGCAGCCGCTCCGCCACGTCCTGCAGCCCGAGCTCCGCCAGCTTGGCCCGCGTGGGATAGCCGTGCTCGTCCCAGCCGCGCAGGCGGTAGTAGTCCGCCAGCATGGTCTGGAAGCCGTCCCGGTCGAGCGTCTTCCCCAGCTGGGAGATGAGCTCCCCGTCCTTCCCCGGCATGATGCCGTCCGCGCTGAAGAACACCTCCCCTTTCTTCAGGGGCTCGGTGAAGAAGTAGTCGAGCACGCGGTCGCCCTCCCGGCCGCCCCAGCCGTGCCGCAGCAGCACCGCCCGTTGCAGGTTGAAAATGGTTTCGCCCTTTCGGTACAGCTCGTCCTCGCTCGTCTCCCGTCCCGTGATGGCGGAATAGAGCCGGCTCTCCAGCGACGGGTCGCCCACGTGGCCCCCGGTAAAGTCCCTGGAGGTCACCGTCATCGGCCAGTGGACGTCGCACAGGATGAGGCTCTCCTGCGCGTAGCCCCGGTCCTGCACCTTCTTGGCGGCCAGCCCCTTGCCCTCGTAGGTGGAGAAGTCCGCCGCCAGCTCGCCGCCCCAGAACCTCCGCCCCGCTTCCCGCAGGTCGTCGGTGCTGAAGAAGCTGCCCTCGTCGCCCCGGGCCCAGCTCATCCACGAGATGAGGATGTTGCCGCTGATGCCGTGGAGCTGGGAGATGGGCTTGCGCGGCTCGGTGGCCAGCATGAGCGCCGTCGTCAAAATCAGTCGCGGGTCGTAGTCCTTGTTCTCGTTCGTCCGCGTGGCGATGGACCGCGAGACGAGCTCCCGCGCCCGCCCGCCCAGCTCCTCCGCCGCCTTCAGCGTCCCCTTCGCCAGCAGGTCGCCGAACCCCTCCCGTTTGGCCAGCATCGTCACCAGCTTCTCCATGAAGGCGTCGCCGCCGAACTCGTCGAACGGCAGCCCCGTCTGTGCCCCGGTCAGCACGCCCTCCTCGCGGCAGGCGCCGAGCCAGCCGATGAGCCCGGCCATCGCCCCGGAGTCGAGCCCGTAGCCGTCGCAGAGCCGCGTCGCCCGGAGCGGCACGTCCCCCCGGCTGCCCCGGTACGGCGTCGCCGGGAAGGCGTAGAACCCGGACGCCTGGCAGAAGGACTTGTACCGCCGCCCGTCTTCCAGCTGGTACGACTGCCGCGTGCAGCCGACCCCGCAGCCGGTGCACGGCTGGGCCACCGTCAGGCCGGGGATGGACCACGGCGAGGGCGCGTCGAAGGTCCCCCGCCGCAGGCTTCGCACGAAGTCCGCTATCTCCTTGACCTTCTCCGGGTCGGCGGCTTCCGGTTTGCCGCTCCCCGCCACGGCGATGGCCTTGAGGTTCTTGGCCCCCATGACCGCCCCCAGCCCGCCGGAGACGGACGCTCCCGCGTCGGCGAGGGCCGTGGCGAAGACGACGCCGTTCTCCGCCGCCGGGCCGATGGTCAGCACCCCGGTGTGTTTGCCGAGCTCGCCTTGCAGCCGCTCCTGCGCCTCGAAGGACGTCGTCCCCCATAAACCGGCCGCGTCTTTGAATTCCACGCCGCCGTCGTGGATGAAGAGCGTCACCGGCGCCTCGGACTTCCCGGTGACGGCCAGGGCGTCGTAGCCCGCCGCCTTGAGGGCGATGCCCCACCGCCCCCCGAGGTTCCCGTAGGAGAACATCTGCGGGTCCCGCGCCGGTGATTTCCCCCCGATGACCCAGCGGCAGCCCGCCAGCCCGCTGAAGCCGGTCACCGGCCCGCTGGCGCAGATGAGGGCGTTGCGCGGGTCGAAGGCGTCGGCGTCCGCCGGCACGAGGTCCCAGAACAGCTTGACCGCCACGCCCCGCCCGCCCACGAACTTGTCCACGTAGGGCTCGGACGAGAGTTCCATGAACGAGCGCTGGTTCAGGTCAACGAGGAGTAGCTTGCCGGCATAGCCGTGAAGTTCCATGATGGCTCCTGCTCCCGGGTAGTGATAGGCTCAAGTATAGCAGAAAACGGATGGTTGACCAAAGCCGTTCGGCTATCGGAAAACGCGGCGGAATCCGGTTGACGCCCGCCGCCAATAAGGTATAGCCTTAAACAGGACCCCCGCCGCCGCGTCCGGAGCGGCGCCGTTCCCTGAATAACCGCGAGGTGAACACCATGAAAGCCGCCGTCTGCCACGAGTTCAACGCGCCGCTCAGCATCGAGGACGTCAACATCGTCGCCCCCGGCCCGGGCGAGGTTAAAGTGAAAGTGGCCGCCACGGCCATCTGCCACTCGGACATCCATGATATGAAAGGCGAGCTCCCCGGCCCGGTGCCCTTCGTCGGCGGCCACGAGACCGCCGGCTACGTGGCGGAGCTCGGCCCCGGCGTCACCGGCTTCAAGGCGGGCGACCGCGTCGTCGTCTCCCTGCTCGCCTCCTGCGGCACCTGCTACTACTGCGTCACCGGCCGGCCCCACCTCTGTCCCTCCAAGTTCGCCCCGCCCCAGCGCGCCCG
>DAOUEG010000042.1:0-10188 GCA_034430495.1 Dehalococcoidales bacterium | reverse complement strand
CGGCTGGCGCAGCAGTTCCAGCAGGTTGTGGCCGAACTCCGGCAATTCATCGAGAAACAAGACGCCGCGATGGCTGAGGGAGACCTCGCCGGGACGGGGCCAGTGTCCCCCGCCGACGAGCCCGGCATTGGAAATGGTGTGGTGCGGGGCGCGGAAGGGGCGGTGGCGGAGCAGCGGCGTCTCCGGCGGCAGCAGGCCGGCCACGCTGTAGATGCGGGTCACGTCGAGGGCCTCCTCGCTCGTCATGGGCGGCAGAATGGAGGGCAGCGCCCGGGCGAGCAGGGTCTTGCCGCTGCCGGGCGGGCCGGACATGATGACGTTGTGGGCCCCGGCGGCGGCCACCTCCAGAGCGCGCTTGACGTGCTCCTGTCCCTTGACGTGAGCGAGGTCGGTCGCGGCGAAGAAAGCGGGGTCGTCGGGCGGAGGTTCACCCGCGGGCGCGGTGGGGGTGGGAACCTCGCCGTGGAGCCAGGCGACGAGCTCGCGGAGGCTCTCGACCGGGATGACGGTGATGCCCTCGACGAGGGCCGCCTCTCTGGCGTCCGCCGCCGGTACGACGACGCTGGCAAAACCCTCCTGGCGGGCGAGGGCGACGAGGGGCAGGATGCCGTTGGTGTGGCGGAGACCGCCATCGAGCGAGAGCTCGCCGAGGAACATGACGTCCGTCACGACGGCGTCCACCTGCCGGGAGCTCAGCAGAATGCCGACGGCGATGGGGAGGTCGTAGGAAGGCCCGGCCTTCTTGAGGTCGGCCGGGGCCAGGTTGACCACGATGCGGCGCATGGGGAAGTCCGTGCCGGAGTTGCGGATGGCGGCGCGGACGCGCTCGCGGGCCTCCTGGACGGCGGCGTCCGGCAGGCCGACGATGGTGAAGGCGGGCAGCCCGGAGGCGATGTCCGTCTCCACTTCCACGACGGCGCCGTCGAGGCCGATGACGGCGCCCGTTTTCACCTTGGCGAGCATACGGCGCTATTGTACGGCAAACGGGTGACGGATGGCAAAAGGGGGAGAGAGTCGTCTAGATGTTCCGGCCGGTCCGCGAGGGAGGGTCGAACCGGTAGCGGGCGGTGCGGAGCTCGTTCTGCCAGGGCCGCTGCTCGTCTTCAGGGAAATCGGAATTGGCGCCGATGCGGACGGCCCGCTCGATGTCATAGGGCAGCCGGACGACGTTGAGGGAGAAACTCTCGACGGTACCCGCGGCGGCGCTTTCCAGGATGACGCAGGCGGCGAGGGGCTCGTCGAGGGGATTGCCGACGCTGCCGGCGTTGAACAGGACCCGCCCGAAGCGGCTCTTCATGAAGGGCTGGTGGATGTCCCCGTAGCCGACGGTGTCCGGTTCGAAGCCGTTGCCGGTGAAATCGGTGGCGGTGAACATGGCCTCGTGGTCTTCCTCCGGGGCGTTCATGTGGACGCGGTGGTGGACGCCGACGTGGGAGGCGTGGTAGAGGCGGATGTTCCTCCCGGCGAAGGTGAAATCATGGGTGCCGGGGAGGTTTTTCAGGTACTCCAGGCGCTCCGGCCCGAGGCGCTCCCGGTGCCAGCTCAGGAACGGCAGCTTGGGATGCTCCCGATCGTCCGACATGATGTCGTCGTGGTTGCCCTTGACGACGACCTCGCAGACCTCGCGGCAGATGTCCACGGCCAGGTCCGGCTGCGGCCCCTTGCCGACGATATCTCCCAGGCAGAAAATGCGGCTGATGCCCCGGGCGCGGATATCGGCCAGGACAGCTTCCAGGGCGGGTATGTTCCCGTGGATATCAGCGATGACGGCGATGCGTTCCATGCCGTGTCATTGTAGCCGGTTTTCAGCGCCGGGGCAACGGGGATCAGGCGGAGGGCGTGAACCGGGCGACGTCCGGGGAGGCGAGGAACTCCCAGGTGCCGGTCACGCCGAGGTGACCGGCGGCGACGGTGACGTGGAGCATGGCGATGCCGCAATCGAGCCGCTTGGAGACGGAGAGGTCCGGCCCGCCGGTCCTGATGAAGACGGTGAGGCGGTTGCCCCCGGCGCGGAACCCCCAGGGCTGGCGGTTGGTGGCCGAGGGTGCCAGGCGGGCGGCCTCGACGGCGGCTTCGACCCAATCCGGCGCGGCTGCCATATCGAAGCCGGTGACAAGTTTCTCCAGCGGGAGGCGCCGGTGGGTGCGCCCGAAGCCGGTGAGGAGCTTTTCTCCCAAAGTGGCGGCACCGGGGGCGTTACCGACCGGGACGATGGCCAGAATACGCTCGCCGGGGCGGAGGTCCACCATCCGGGTGACCCGGTCCCGCCGGAACATGGCTACCCAGCAGGTCACCAGCCCCAGCGAGACCGCCTCCAGGACGATGCCCTCGCCGGTGAAGCCGGTTTGCTCCTGGACGGAAGCGTTTTCCGTATCCCCAATGAGGGCGACAAAGGCGGGCGCGCCCCTGATTTTGCCGTAGCTGCCGATGATGCCGCGGAAGACATCATCAACGGGCTCCGACACGAGCACGGCCCGGGCGGCGGGGAAGGGGCGGAACTCCCGGCAGACGGCCTCCAGCGAGGACAGTACGTCCGGCGCCAGCGCCCGGCCGGCGAGGAACTGCCGGCGCGAGCGGCGACGGCCGATGGCGTCATACCACCGCGTGAAGGGAATCTCCATCTTCTCCCGGAACGCTCAGCCGGTCGCTAGGCGTAAAGGACCTCTTTGACCCGCTCCGCGTAGGCGGCGCTGTCCGCGTCGCCGGTGACGAGCTCTATCTGGTCCGCCGAGGCCACGCCGAGGCTGAGCTCGACGGCGCGCTTGAGCTGGTCCTGCTCGAAGATTTTACCTTTAGAGACCTCCGGCGTCGTGCCGAGGAGGCGCAGCACGGCTACGCCGACGGCGTCCATGGCGATGCGGTCCGTCCCGCCGAGCATGACGTTGGCCGGCTTGCGGGTGCCGACGTGGGGGCCGCCGTCAATGAAGGCCTCGACGCCGTCCATGACGATGAGGTCCGGGCTGTAGGCGGTGTTGATTTCCGCGATCATGTCCCGCTGGTGCGTCGAGGAGTGGAGCTCGTTCATGTAGGGGTAGCCGCCGGGCTGGCTGGGGCCGAGGCCGGGCGGCACCATGCCGACGGCGAGCTTGAGCGACATGGTGAAGTGCCCGCCGAACTGGTGCGTCTTGACACAGCAGGTGGAGACGATGGCCTCCGCCTCGCGGTAGATTTTCGGGAAGAGGAAGCCTTCCTTCCAGTGGCTGTCCGGCGGGGTGACGAGCGTCCAGCCGTCCTCCGGCATGGCCTGGAGGTCGAGGACGTCGAAGCCGAGCTCCTGCTGGAGCTTGAAGACGCCTTTCTTTTCCATGTTGTCGTGGGTGGTGGGGCCGGGGCCGCTCCGCTCGGCGAGAGTGATTTTGGTGGCGCCCATCTCCTGGAGCTTCAAAATCAGGGCCCGGAGGGTGGTGATATCGGTCGAGCCGGGAGCGGGGTCGGCGGTGTTGAAGTTGGGCTTGAGGACGACGCTTTTGCCCCGGACGGGGTTGATGCCGAGCAGCTCGACGGCCTGCGTCGTGCCGGCGGCGCGGTCGGTCGTGTTGACGAGACTAATCTTGGTGGTCACCGTGTCATTCTCCTTGTATCAGATACCTTACATGGTACCTTATTTGATGCGCTTCTGCACCTTACGCCAAGAATCCGTGATGAGGAAGCTCTCCTCCATGTTGTCCGCCATGCGGCGGAACTTGCTCATGGGGGCGGCGAAGGTGAGGGCGGCGTCCGGCACGTAGGGGCGGGCGGAGACATCGAACATGCCGATGACGGTGCCGGGGCGCTCCTTTTTGCTCTCCAGGTAGGGGTACTGGACGATGGAGGAGCAGCCGGAGCCGAAAGGGGTAACGTTCATGGTGCCGGCGACCTCGTCGAAGCTGGCGAGGGTGAAGAGGCCGGAGAGGACGTCCGGTGGCGCGAAGAAAACGACGATCTCCGGGTCGTCCGCCTCGTTCAGGTTGTCCCAGCGCTTGAAGACGATGTATTTCGCCGGGGCCTCGAAGGCAGGCCACTCCTGCATGGCTTCCTTCACCATCTCCGGGCTCTTCTTGTAGCGCTCGCCCTCCATTTTGCCGGGGATGCCGCAGGAGAGGAAGTACTCGAAGTCCGGCATGAGGTTGGGGCGGAAGCCGAGGTAGCGCTTGCCGCCGGGGCAGCCGACGGCGTCCACGTCGTAGGCCTGGGAGACGCCGTTGCGCACCCGGACGAGCCCGCCGATGATGCAGCGGGGGCCTTCGCCCTCCTTGACGAGAGCGGCGTCGCCGGGGGCGTCCGCGTACCAGTAGGCGATTGGCAGCTCCGCCTTGTTGAAATACTTTTTCCAGAGGGAGAGGAAGCGGTCTTTGAGCTTCATGTCCATGGTCGTGCCTCCATTCAGAGCCGTTTACCGTACATGGCGACAGTATACCGCCCGAGCTTTTCCCGCCGCAATTCCCGGTAGCCGGCCCGCTCGTAGAAGCGCATGGCACCGGTATTGGTGGTCAGTGGGTCAGCGAGGATTTCCGCGTAGCCCAGCTCCCGGGCCCGTTGTTCCAGCCCTTCCAGCAGTTGCCGGCCGTAGCCGCGGCCCTGGAGGCCGGGGCTGGTGCGCATCCGTTTCACGAGGCCGGACGCGGACGTTTCCCGCATCAGGCCGCCCATGGTCACGATACGGCCGTCCAGCTCGCCGACGAGGAACTCGCCCCCGTCGTCGAGGTAGCGGGCGGGGATATCATCCATATCGGTATCATCGAAGGGTGAGTCATCGTCCGGGTCGCCGGAGAACCCGGTGGCCGCGGCGAAATCGGCGTCTATCTGGGCGACGCCGGCGTAGTGGAGGGCCATGACGGCCTCGCGGTCAGCGGGGCGGTAGCGGCGTAGTTTCAGGTCGTTCATCGTAAAACAAAAGCGGGCCCGCCCCCGGGGAGTCCCCCGTCCGGCAGGCCCGTCGGTGCCGTATTCGCGTTCCCGCCGTTCGCTACGGCCTGGGCGTGAAGGTCTGGAAGTCCATGACGTTGCCCGGGTTGAAACCCTTGTCTTTCTCGAAGTAGGGCTCCCGCGTCCCGTCCGCGCCGGAGAGCATGACCTCGATCTGGATGATAGGGCGGTCCACCCGGGTTATCTCCAGGGGGCAGTGGGGCAGGCCGGGCGGCAGGGAGATGAAGGTGGGCCTGGTGAAGACGTACTCCTCCAGCTCCTCACCGAAGAAGAAGTGGACCTCGGCGCCGAAATCGTCCGGGTCGTCCGGGTTGCCGCCGTACCAGGCGAGGAACTCCTGGAAGTTGTGGGTGTGGCAGGGGTTATCGCCCCTGAAGGGTTTGCGGACGAACTGGTGGCCCATGTTGAAGTTGTAGCCGAGCTGGGCGCTCCGCATGAAGAGGCCGTCGAAGATGGTGGAGTGGTCCGACTTCATGGTCATCTTGATGTGGGGCGGGGTGAAAACGTACTTATCGTATTTCTCGCTCATGTTCTACCTGCCTTTCCGTGCTAGAGGACCGAGCCGCCGGAGACGTGGATGACCTGGCCGGTGACGTAGCTCGTTACGTCCGAGGCGAAGAGGACGGTGGCCTGGGCGATGTCATCGGCGGTGCCCATGCGGCCGAGCGGGAAGGAGCCCATCATGGCGGCGCGGCGCTTCTCCATCTCCTCCGGCGAGAGCTTGGGGGCGCCTTCCCGGAGGATGGCGCCGAAGTTGGTGGGCGCCGGTCCGGGGGCGATGCAGTTGACGCGGATGCCGTGGGGGCCTTCCACGAAGGCGAGCTGCCTGGTGAAGAGGTCGAGCCCGTACTTGGAGATGGCGTAGGTCCCCACGCCCATGGCGTACTGGTGGGTGCTGCCGGAGCCGATGGTGACGATGACGCCGTAGTGCTGCTTCCGCATCCGGGGGACGACGGCCTGGGTGACGTTCATGCTGCCGATGAGGTTGAGCTTGATTTGCTTCTCCCAGACGGCCGGGTCCTGCTCATCAATGGGAATGCCGTCCTTGTGGATGATGCCGCCGGCCACGTTGCAGAGGATATCAATGCGGCCGTACTCGTCAATGACCTTGCCCACCATGGCCTTGACGGCGGCGTTATCCGTGATATCCGCGCCGACGGCGATGCTCCCGGCGCCGAGCTCGCGGACGGCGGCGGCGGTCTTTTCCGTGTCTGCCAGGTTGACGTCCGAGACGGCGACGGCGTCAATGCCCTCCCTGGCGAAGAGGAGCGCCGTGGCTCGGCCGAAGCCGACCTGACTGCCGGCGCCGGTGACGAGCGCCACTTTCCCCTTGAATCCGAGATCCATACGTGCCTCCTATACTATATGTTGAGTGTGTAATGACCGCCCGGCGGCTACTTCCGCGCGTACGTCGGGGAGAAGAAGAGGTCGTGGAAGAGGATGGGCTTGGCGGGGTCGTCAATCCTCTTGAAGTTGAGCGGGCAGTGGTAGAGCCCGGCCGGGACGAAGATGGTGGTGGCGGTGGTGATGCTGAACGTCTCCACGTCCTTGCCGTCCAGGCTGAGGCCCAGCTCGACCTCGCCGCCGAGGTAGGGCATCTTGGTGAGGTCGCCGCCGACGAAGATGATGAACTGGTCGAAGTCATGGGCGTGGCAATCGGTCACCATCACGAACGGCTCGGTGATGGCCCACCAGCTCATGGAGAAGTTGCGGTTGCCCCATTCCTCGCTGCTGTGGAGGCCGAGGCGCGGCGCGGTGACTTCCGGATGAGGAGTGGGGGCGGTAACGACGCTGCTGCGAACGTACTTTTCCAGGTCTGCTCGTGACGTGAGAACACCTCCCTGCCGTGCGGTATCGTGGTGATTGTAGCGCGGCAGGGAGGTGTTTGTCTAGCTTTTTCCCGAAGAAAAATCAGGCGGTGGCCATGAACTTCTCGTAGAGGTCGTAGTGCTCCTTGAGCATGTCGCGGATGGGCAGGCCGTAGGGGCAGTGGCTTTCGCACTCGCCGCACTCGATGCAGGTGGTGGCCTTCTCCATGGCGGGCCCGAAGAAACCGCCCTTCAGGTTGGCAGCGGGCATCCGCCTGGTGAAGGCGGGGAAGGTCATCACCATGGAGATGGGAATCTGCTGCGGGCAGGTGGGGGCGCAGTAATCGCAGCGGCGGCAGAAGCGGGAGCCGAGCTCGTCCTTGAGCTTCTCCAGCCGGGCCCTTTCGTCGTCGGTCATGACGTGGTCGCCTTCGTAGAGGGCGACGATTTCATCAATCTCCTTGACGTCCTGAATGCCGGGGATGAGCACCATGTCCGGGTACTGGAAGAGCCACTTGAAGGCGACGGGGGCATCGTAGAGCATGCCGCCGGCGAGGGGTTTCATATCAATGAAGCCGACGTCGTGCTGCCGGCAGAGGGGGAGGAGCTCGGTGGCGGGCTCGGCGGTGACGAAGTTGAAGGGGAACATCATCGTCTCGAACTTATCACTGGCGACGAGCTTCTTGGCGATGTCAATCTGGTGGCTGGTGACGCCGATGTGGCGTATCTTGCCGGCCTTCTTAGCTTTCTCGAAGACCTCGTAGACGCCGGTCTCCGGGTCCATGACCCTGTTGTAGTTGTCCTCGTTGCCGACCTGATGGAACTGGTAGATATCAAGGTAGTCCGTCTGGAGGCGCTTGAGGCTGAGGTCGAGGTGTTTTTCCATCTCTTCGGGGTCGCGCGAGCCGGTCTTGGTGGCGATGACGACGTCCTGCCGCCGGCGGCCCTTGACGGCCTTGCCGATGCGCTCTTCGCTGACGGTGTAGCCGTTGGCGGTATCAATGTAGGTGAGGCCGAGGTCAATGACGTGCTGGACGACCTTGACGGCCTCCGCTTCCGTGAGGCGCTGGATGGGGATGCCGCCGAAGCCGACGCGGGTGACCTCGAGGCCGGTCTTGCCGAGACGCAGTGTATCCAAAGGGGGCTCCTTTCGGGCCGGTACGGCGAACCCGCGGCAGGGGGTTGGAGGGGGTGCGCGGGGCTCTTCCGGCGTGCTATGGCGGACGGTACCTGGCATGAGGGGCAACGTCGCTTTAGTCTCATGGTATAAAGGCCCCCGGGAAATGTCAACCGCGATATTCCCCCGGTTTTCGCCCCGGATTGTGCCGGTTTCAGGGGTTTTGCTTGGCGTTTCGTGCCCGCGGTTGTATAGTAAAGGTAGCGGCAAAACCGGCCAACATTGTGAGAGGTGTCAGGAACCATGGGATTTTGGGACAAGCTCTTCGGGCGGGGCAACGAGCCCATCAGCGACGAGATAAGGCGGGCGCGGGAGCGCCACGGGATACAGATAGACGAGGACCAGGAGAAGGAGGAGCTCCGGCGGGAGCCGGACAAGCAGCGGAAGACGGGCTGGGAGCTCGACGGGAAGGACTACGACCCGTGGGAGGAGCTAAGGCACGTACGGTCCAACTTCTGGATAGGGGGCTGGGCGGCCAAGCGGCTCCACTGGCGGCCGGCCACCGACAAGCTGCGGGAGGAGCTGGAGGAGGTGGCCCGCAAGCGGGAGGAGAAGGAGCAGGAGCAGTGGCGGCAGGCGGAGACCGACCCGGCGCTGAAGCGGAAGCTGGAAGAGGTGGCGCGCAAGCGGGAGGAGAAGGAGCGGAAGCGGCTGGAGAAAGAGGAGCAGCTGAGGGCGAAGCTGAAGGAGAAGGGGGAGAAGTGGTAGGGGGAAACGGCGCTCCGGAGTAGAGACGGCACGGAAGGAACGGTTAATGGACGTCGGCTATCACGTGAGGTCAACCATTATCAAGGTGCAGGACCCCCGGAGGATAACGCCGGAGCAGATCGAGGAAATGATCAACGACGCGTCCGCCACGCTGCTGACGGAGCTCAAGAGGGACATACCGCAGGGGTTCGAGATAGTGAGTCACAGCGTCGGGCAGGTATTCGGCAACATCAGCGTTTCGTACCTGGTGAAGTTCGTGAAGCGGGGGTAGCGAAGGAAGAAGGAGAATAGAGGGGAGTAATCAAAATAATACTCAATGATTGCTGAAGACATTAATCTACTTGGAATGACATATCACAAAAAGGGAGGCTTCTACGTTCTTCCTCCGTCATTGTGTTCTGAACATCGAGCGGCATTCATTGGCCGAGGAAACGGGATATTAGCCTTTTATTCAACTATTTCGATTGTTAGCAAAGCGGGTGGAGATATAATACGACGTGATGAATTATATGGCAAATACAAATCGAATACGCCATTTCGTCTTGAGGAGCTTGATGGTGGTTTTTCTATGCTCAATTATGGTTTATTCAAGAAAATATTCGCGCGTGCGGGGATCAAGCTGGCTAACCAAGTGTTCCTGATGCTTTATGGCAACTTTGAGGCTTACATAATTGATATGGTGCTTGATAGTTTAACTGAACAAAAATGCCTATCTCCCTATGAGGAAGTACTCCGGCTTATGTCTTCTAGTCGTTGGCGTGGTAAGATGGACCGTATCGCAAAGAAAACAGGTGTGCCACTAACTACTAGCCGATTCATCGCAAAGTTTAAAGGTATCGAGATGGAATTCTTGGGAGATACCATTGAAAATCCTATTGAATTTCTTGAAAACATAGCAGATTTTCGTCATTTACTTGTCCACAATAGCGGTAGGGTCACTGATAACTTCATCAAGAAATACCCACATGCAAACGTCACAATTGGTGATCAACTGCAATTGCCTGCGGGCTTCCCCATGAATATGCAACTCTATCTCACGTACCTTTCGGGACTGGTTGATGATATATTCTGCTCGACTTTTTCATGGACCCAACAGGAAAAAAGCGTGGAAAAACTCGTAATAATTTGATATTACACTTTTCCTTTCCTCTTCTTCACCGCATCCTTGTAGACCTTCGCCAGCCCCTTGCCGTGCTTTTTCATGCGGGCTTTCTGGCGGCGGAGCTTGTCCGCGCGGCGCTCCTGGCGGGTTTCCTTGTTTTCTTCCGTCATACGTCCGCCGTGCCGCCCCAGCCGCCGAGATTCTTCGCTTCGCTCAGAACGACAGGGGCTATTTCCTGACCTCGTCCCAGAGCTGGTCCACCAGATAGGCGACCGTATCCGCCACCAGGTCCACGCACTTGTCGCCGACGCCGGCTTCCTCGGCCATCTCCCGTTGCCAGGGGACGTTGGAATCGTAGTAGACGCCGCCGCCGAAGCCGGTCTTGATGTCCAGGCAGGTGGCGGAGCCGAACTGGAGCTCGTACCACTTGTAGAGCTTGCCGACGCGGGGCATGACCTCGCCCATTTTGCTCTTGTCCGTCATGGAGG
>DAOUEG010000041.1:0-20306 GCA_034430495.1 Dehalococcoidales bacterium | reverse complement strand
GCCCCACCTTGTGTGTCTTCCGCCAGGGCAGGCTACTTGTACTTGCCGTAGCTCTGCGTCGTCTCGATCATGGCGTGGAGGTTCTCGGCTTTGCAGTCGTCGAGCGAGGCCCCGTTCATCATCATGTAGCCGCCGCCCTCGCCGCAGTCGTCAATGAGCTTCTTGACGACGTTGTTCATCTCCGCGACGGTGCTTATCTGGAGCGCCCGGCTGGAGACGTTGCCGGTCACGCAGGCGATGCCCTTCAGCTTCTGCTTGGCCACCTTCATATCGGTGTCGTCGAAGCCCCACATCATGCGGCCCTTCGGCACGTCGCCGATGACGTCGAGCCGGCTGTTGTAGCCGCCCTCGGCCCACGGGAACGGTACGCAGCCCTGCTCGATGAGCCCCTCGAAGACCTTCTTGAGCGTCGGCCAGTAGAACTTCTTGAACTGCGCGTCGGACATGAAACCGTCGGCCCCCTTGTGGAGCGGGATGAAGCAGATGGGGTTGCCGTTCATGATGCAGGCCGACGAGCCCATCTTGATCATGATGGGCACCAGCGCCTCCAGGGCCTCGAGCAGCTTGTCCGGCTGCCGGTAGATGTCCGTGATGATGCCGCGGGTGCCGCGGAGCGTATCGCCGATGACATCGTACGGGGCCTTGCAGCCGCCCCCGAAGAACCCGGGGAAGCCCATGGCGGAGACCTTCGGCCCGAAGCTGCCGAACACGCCCGCCCACTCGAGCGCCACGTTGCCGGCGTCCATGAGCGCCTTGAGCGCTCCCTGCACCGGCGGCACGCCGAAGGGTATCAGCGTCGCCGCGGTGAAGCCGCCGTACATCTCCAGGATGTTCGTCATCGGGGAGAGAGCGGCCAGCGGCGCCAGCGCCCCCATGATGCGCGGGAAATACTTGGTGAGGAAGTAGTGGGTCGGGTCCTGGATGAGGTCGTCGTACTCGTCGGGCAGCATGTACTCGCCCTCGACGGCCTGGTAGCTGCGGTTCTTGGGCACGCCGTGCCCCGGCCACTTGTAGAGCTTGTAATCGAGGATCTCGTACAGCTTGCCCGGGCCGGCTACTCCCACGCCGATGTGGGCGTCCGGCCTGAAGTCCTCCATGTACTTGGTGAACGTCTCGTCGAGGACCTTGAAATCGTACATGGCGTCGTAGGCCGTCTTGCCGCAGTAGACCGACGGGTAGAAGCCCACCATCGGCACCACCGGCACCTGATCCGGCTCCTTCTTCAGCTGGATGACGTCAATGATCCGCTGCGCCCTGGCTTGGTAGTCCTTTTCGGCCTGCGGACTGACGAACGTCACGCCCTCGGGCGCCAGCAGCTTGGCGAACATCGCCTCGCACCGCTCGTCGGTTGTCATTTCTGACCATTCTTTGCTCATCGCAGTACCTCCTTGCCGTTTTTTGCCCAAGTAAATGTAGCACGTTGTCGGCCGCTATGCAACCAGCTTGCCCGTTTCAGATAGGGAAATTTTCGGGGCCGGCCGGCTGATTTGAGCCGGGCAGCCGTGACGTCGTACAATGGCGGTACCCCCGCCGTAAGGAGAGTGCACCATGGAAGAGAACGATACCCGGCCGGAACGGGCCGTCTACCACGAGCGCCGCGCCGCCCAGGTCATCAAGAACCTGGAGAAGCGCCGCATGAACGGCCTCTACGCCGCCACCGCCGCGGACGCCCGGGACGCCATCCTCGCCCTCATCCCGCCCGGCGCCGTCGTCGCCCGGGGCGATTCCCTCACCCTTTCCCAGCTCGGCGTGCTGGAGGCCATCAAGGCCCGCGGCCAGAACGAGCTGTTCGACCCCTTCGAGGCGGACGAGAACGGCAACTGGCCGCCCCCGGACCTCCGCGAAAAGATGCTGCGGGATACCTTCTCGGCGGACGTCTTCATCGCCGGGAGCAACGCCGTCACCCTGGACGGCAAGCTGGTCAACGTGGACGGCTCCGGCAACCGCGTGGCCGCCATGGTCTACGGCCCGAAGAAGGTCATCCTCGCCGTCGGCGTCAACAAGATAGTGGAGAACGCGGAGGAGGGGAGGCAGCGGATACGGGATATCGCCGCGCCGCTCAACTCGCAGCGGCACCTGCTCCACCACCACGACGCCCCCATGGCCGACCTGCCCTGCGTCAAGACGGGCGTCTGCGCGGACTGCCGGCAGCCCTACCGCATCTGCAACTACACCGTCGTCATCGAGGGCGCCATGGCCTTCGACGAGGGACGCATCACCGTCGTCCTCGTCGGCGAAGAGCTCGGCCTCTAGTCGGGCGGGTTCTTGACCCCGTAGCGGATGACCCGCACCGTCTCCATCGTGATGAGCCCGTCCCCCACCATCTCTTCGATGGCGGGGAGGACGCGCTCGATATTTTGAGGCGTGTCCACCGCTTCGATGACGATGGGCAGGTCCTGGCTCAGCCGCAGGATGCTGGCCGTGTGGAGGACGCTCTTGCCCCCGAAGCCCTCGATGCCCCGCAGCACCGTGCACCCGCTGATGTGCTCCCGGCGCAGCATCTCCACGAGCGCCTGGTAGAGCGTCGTGCTGCCGTGCCGGTCGGATTCCCCGATGAAGATGCGTACCAGGGTCTGCTGTCCTTCCATCAGGCGCCTCCCGTGGCGGTGCGCCCCAGGAACATCCCCAGCAGCGCCGCCGCAATGCAGAGTACCACGTTGGAAATGATGTTGAGCAGCCCGGTGGACCAGACGCCGTCCTCCAGGTAGCGGGCCGTCTCGAAGCTGAAGGTCGAGAAGGTGGTGAAGGCCCCCAGGAAACCTACCGTGGCCGCGATGCGTACCTCGCGCGGGATGACGTCCGTGCTCAGGCCGATTTGCATGATGAAGCCGAGCGTCAGCGAGCCGAGCACGTTCACCACGAGCGTCCCCCAGGGGAACCCCGCCCCGATGCGCTGCGCCAGGCCGCTCAGCCCGTAGCGGCCCAGCGCCCCGAGCCCCCCGGCGATGAAAAGATAGAGGGCCTGCACGCTAGCTCGCCTCGCTTTCCCGCGCGTCCGCGTCCATGGAGCCGCTCCTTCAGGGGTGATACTTCTAGTTTAGGAGCGCGACGGCGGGGGTGTCAAACGGACATCCCTTCCGTCATTGTGAGCGAAGCGAATCAATCCGCCGGTCCCGTTTGTCATCCCCGCGGAAGCGGGAATCCGGTAGACGTGGTGTTCCGCGGATTGCGGGCCAGGCCGGTGATGACCCACCGGCGGCGGCCCGCCTCCGGCGGGCCGCCGCCCCTGAGTTAACTTCCCCCGTCTCTGAAACGCGGGGAAGGCGGACACAGGGGGACGGGGACACCGCGGACCCGGCGCCCCTTTGACACGCCGCCCCCGCCGTTGTAGCATAGACCATCCCCGTATCAGGAGGCGGTACCGTGGCTGAAACCAAGTACGGCAACTACATCCTCCGGGAGGCCTTCAAGACCCACCACCAGTTGGAAGGCCTCTCCGCCAACGGCGACGAGATGGACTGCGACTGCATCCTCACCCACCACGTCATCTACAAGCCGGAGGTCATGCTCAAGGAACCCCACGTCCACGATGACTTCACCCAGCTCCTCTGCTTCCTCGGCACCAACCCCATGAACGTCCGGGACTTCGGCGGCTGTGAGATTGATATCTGCCTCGGCGAGGAGCAGGAAAAGCACCTCATCACCGCGCCGGTCATCGTCACCTGCAAGCCCGGCCTCTGGCACGGCCCGCTCGACTTCCGCCACATCCCCACCCCGGTCATCTTCCTGGAGATTATGCTCACCCGCCGCTACCACGTCACCAGGAAGAGCGAGCAGGAAGCCAAGTAACCCCGGCCCCCTGGAATCCGCTCCGGGTACGGAAAAATCGTCAGGCGTGAGGTGGATGACGATGGTTGACCTGGAAAAAGTGACCTACTGCGGCCTCTACTGCGGGCTCTGCTCCCGGCGCAACCGCACCCCCAGGCAGGCCGCCGCGCTCCGGGACTCGATGCGGACGGACGGGTGGGAGCTCTGGGCCCCCCACGACCTTCCCGGCTTTACGCCCTTCTGGGGCTTCCTCAGCTACCTGGCTGATTCCGGGGAACAATGCTCCTGCCGCGGCGGCACCTGCGGACCCGGTTTCTGCTCCATCAGGACCTGCGCCCGGGAAAAAGGCGTCGAGGTCTGCGCCTTCTGCGGTGACTACCCCTGCGAACGGATCATGGGTCTGGCGCACGGCTACCCCACGCTGCTGGCGGACGGCAAGCGGATACAGGAGAAGGGCCTGGAAGCCTGGATTGCGGAGCAGGAGACGCGGGCCGGGACGGGTTTCGCCTACGCGGATATCCGGACCCATCCCTACAGCGTCCCCCGGTAGTCCGGGCCTAGTGCCCGTTCAGGCACCAGTCGTAGGTCCGGTCGGCATAGGCGGCCACCTGTTCGTCCGTCCGGAAGTCCCCCGTGCCGCAGGCGTTGTAGTGGACGACCTCGTCGAGGGGACGCACCATCTTGGTCTGGAGCGGCTCCGCCGGGTAGCCGAGCACCATCATGTCGTAGATGGTGAGTGATTCCGGGAAGCCGATAATCTCCCGGATGCCCTTCTCCGCCTCCGGGCTGCTCGTCGCCGAGTACCACTGGGACGCCAGCCCCAGCGAGGCCGCCGCCAGGTGCATCATCACGAAGGCGCTCGCCAGCCCGGAGCAGTAGATGTTCGCCACCCGCGGGTTCACCTCGGCCGGGTGGCCCGGCAGCCCCGTCCTGGCCCGCCAGTCCTGCAGCACGATGATGAACACCGGCGCGTCCCGGAAGCTCGGCCGCGGCGTGTCGGTCTTGGTGATGGGCCGGGCCGTCCGGTCCAGCACCGCCACGATGGCCGCCTTCACCTTCGGGTCGTTCACGACGACGAACTCCCACGGCTGCGTGTGGAAACCGGAGGGCGCCCACCGCGCCACCTCGAGGATTTTCTCCACGTAGCCGTCCGGTACCGGGTCCGGCTTGAACTGCCGCGTTGACCGCCGCTCCCGCGCCACCTTCAGCAGCGTATCGTAGTCGTGGAAGTCAGCCATCGGTAAAACCTCCTAGTGGTAGCGGCCGTACTCGCTGAGCTCGGCGAGCAGAGCCCGGGCGTCTTCCTTGCTCGTCTTGTCCGGCAGCCGCACGTTTATCATGAGACCCCCGCCCTTGCCGCAGGCGTCAATGAGGTCCTTGTAGTACGCCTCCACCTGCCGCAGCGACCATATCCGCGAGGAAAGCGGCCCCCGCACCAGCAGGCAGGTATGCCCGCCGAGCAGCTGCTTGGCCTTCACGGCGTCCATGTGCTCGATGGAAGCGACGATTTTGCCCGGCGGCAGCTCGCGGAGGCGCGCCAGCCGGTCGTCGAACCTGGCCTCGAAGAAGGGCACCGGCACCCACCCCAGGTCAATGTTCGCCTGGAGCGCCCGCTTCAGCCCCGGCCAGTAGAACCGCTCGAACTGCGCCTCGGACATGAAGCTCTTGTCGCCGCGCCAGAGCGGCATGCCGCTCTTCTTGGGGTTGGGGCGTTTCTCCGGGTCGGCCCGGCGCCCCGCCGCGATGCGCCGCTCGTTGATGAGCTCGCAGGCCCGGAGCAGTTTCTCGGGCTGGCGGAACATGTCGCTCATGGCCCCCTGCATGCCGCGCAGGAAGCTGGAGAGGGCGTCGTACGGCGCCCCGCCGATACCGGAGCCGAACGGCGCGAAGGGCGGGTAGCCGAGGTCGGCGAGCTCCCCGTAGGCATCGCCGGTCACCTCCCGGAACGCCTTCATGGACTCGCCCGCTTCGGCCACCCTGGCCGCCATCTCGCGGAATTCCGCCGAGGCGAACCGCGGCGAGAGCCCCTCGAAGCCCTGGAACAACGTACTGAGCGGCGGCAGCTGCTCCAGCGGCGCGTAGACCTTGTACATCCGGGGCAGGAAACGCCGGATGAGGAAATCGGTCGGGTCGGTGAGGAACATATCGTACTCGTCCGCCTTCATGTACTCCCGCTCGACGAACTGGTACTCGTAGTCCGGCGGCAGCGGCCCGCCCGGCCAGAGGCGGTTCGTCACCCCGAGCGCTTCGAGGGCGTCCCCGGACATCGGCAGGCCGGCGTTGCACATGTCCGGCTCCAGGTCGAGCGTAATCTGCCGCATGGCCCGCTTGTACACCACGGGCTCGTAGTAGGCCGCCGAGTTGTGGACGCCGGTGTAGGAGTAGAGGTCAATGGTGACGGAGAACGGTATGCGGTCCGGCTCCCGCAGCTCGATGACGTCGCGGGCGCGCTGCTCGCGCTCCGCGTAGAGCTCCCCGGCGGACCGGCCGGTCCGCTGCTCGATTTCCTCGCGGAGCTGCTTGAGTTCCTGCCGGTAGGTGTCGTCGGTGATGGATGAAGCCATCGGAGAATCCCCCCTTGCGCGTTGGTGACCTGATTATATCACAGGCGACGGAACGACCACGAACGCCCGGCCCTCCGGTCAGTGCTCCATCGCCAGCGCGATGGCGCCGAGCACGCCGGAGCGGTCTTCCAGGCCCGGCAGGACGAGAAAATCGTTCATGTCCTGGGTCGTGCCCGGGAACGCCGCGTAGTCGTTGAGGAGCATCGCCAGTTTTTCCCGCACCAGGGGCAGCAGGCCCGGCGCGGTGCCCACCCCGCCCCCGACGACGACCCTCGCCGGCGAGAGCGTCACCACGATGTTCATGATGCCGGCGGCCAGGTACCCGGCTTCGAGGTCCCAGCCCGGGTGGTCGTTCGGCAGGTCCTCGGCGGGCCGGCCCCAGCGGAGGCGCATCGCCTCGCCGGAGGCGAGCCCTTCCCAGCAGTCCTCGTGGTAGGGACAGCAGCCGGGGAAAGGGTCTTTCGCCGGGTCGTGCGGCAGCAGCAGGTGGCCCATCTCCGGGTGGGTCGTGCCGTGGAGCAGCTCCCCGTTGACGACGGCCCCGCCGCCGATGCCGGTGCCCACGGTCAGGTAGACGAGGTTGTCGAGGCCGCGCCCCGCGCCCCAGGTCCGCTCCCCGAGGGCGGCCGCGTTGACGTCCGTATCCAGGGCGACCGGCACGTCGAGCGCCTCCCGCAGCGGCCCGACGAGGTCCACCCCCCGCCACTCCTGCTTGGGCGTCGTGGTAATGTGCCCGTAGGCGGGCGAGGCAGGGTCCAGGTCGAGCGGCCCGAAGGAGCCGATGCCGAGTCCGGCCACCGGGTGCTCCCGGAAGAACTCGATGACCTCCCCGAGCGTCTCCCTCGGCGTGCGCGTCTCGAAGCGTACCGGCGCCCCGATGTCCTCCGGGCCGGTGCCGGCCGCGCAGACGAACTTCGTCCCCCCGGCCTCGATGCCGCCGTAAGCCGCTGTTTCCGCCATGTGTCCCTATTATGCCCTCGGCGGGCGGGGGCCCGCAAGCCGCCGTGGACACCCCGCCCCGGCGCGGCTATAATGCGATGAAATGGGTGCGCTCGAATTCCTCCGGGACCTCGTCGTCGCTACGCTGGGGCAGCTCGCCTCCCTCTTCGCCGGGGTCTTCGTGTTCGGGCTGCTCCTGCACCTCGTCTCCCTCCTCAGCTTCCGCACGCTGGAAAAAACCTTCGGCTCGCGGGGCTCCTACTTCGTCGCCTGGCTCGGCACGCCCGTCCACGAGCTGAGCCACGTCCTCTTCTGCCTCATCTTCTTCCACCGCGTCGAGGAGGTCCGCTTTTTCGAACCGGACCCCGTCGTCGGCACGCTCGGCTACGTCCGCCACACCTGGAACAGGCGGAACCCGTGGGCGGTGCTGGGTAATTTCTTCATCGGCGTCGGGCCGGTGCTCGTCGGCGGGGGCCTGCTCTTCGGGCTCTTCTACTGGCTCGTGCCGGGCAGCCACGAGGCCTGGCGGAGCATCCGGGAGGCCGGCGGCGCCGGGGACTTCACCACCTGGCAGACCTACCTCGGCGTGTTCCGGGATTCGTCGCTGACGCTGGCCAGAACGCTCTTTACCCTCTCGAACCTGGCCACCTGGCGGTTCTGGGTCTTTCTCTACCTGGCGGTGTGCGTGGCCGCCAACGTCCGGCTCAGCCCGGCGGACGCTCGCGGAGCGCTCTCCGGCCTCGGTTGCGTGGTGCTGCCGTTCTTCCTGGCCAACCTCGTCGCCATGCTGGTCGGCGCCGCCGGGGACCGCTTCGTCCCGTTCACGGCCTCCTCGCTCGGGACGGCCTACAGCGTCTTCGTCCTGGCGTTCACGGTGGCGCTCGTCGGCTTCGTGCTCATCTACCTCTTCTCCGCCCTCGTCTACCGGCTCCGCTACCGGCTCTGGCTGGCGCCGTGGGGCTGATTGTACCGCCCGGGGGACGGTGCTATAATCGGGGCTATACGCCTATGAGCAGCATCGAAGTCCACCTGCCGCCCATGTTCCGCCACCTGACCGGCGCCGGCGCGGCGGTGCGCGTGTCCGGGACGACCATTGGGGAGGTCGTTCGGGAGCTCGTCCGCACCTATCCGCAGCTGGAGTCGTACCTGCTGGCGGGCGGCGGCATCAAGCAGGGCATCTCCGTTTTTCTCAACGGGGAGAGCGCCTACCCCGACGAGCTCTCCCGTCCCGTCCGGGACGGGGACGAGCTGCACATCGCCCAGCTCGTGCTGGGCGGCTGACGGCGGCGGGTCGCACGGGCGCCGAAATTCTTATCAGTCATTGGAGGAGCACAATGGCCATCAACACCGGTACCATTCTCAGGATCAACCTCACCACGGGCAAAACGTCCGAGGAGACCGTTCCCCGGCAGATCGCCGAGGACTTCGTCGGCGGGCGGGGCTACGGCGTCCGCTACCTCTACGACGAGCTCGAACCGGGCACCGACCCGCTCGGGCCGGACAACAAGGTGCTCATCATCGCCGGGCCGCTGGCCGGCACCGCCGCCCAGGCCGTCTCCCGCTGGATGGTCGTCACCAAGAGCCCGGCCACCGGGGCGTTCGCCCGCTCCGTCTGCGGCGCGGACTTCGGCGCCTGGCTCAAGTTCACCGGCCACGAGATGCTCATCATCGAGGGCAAGGCGAAAGAACCCTCCTACGTCCATATCTCGGACGGCGGCGTCAAAATCCTCCCGGCGGACAGGGTCTGGGGCAAGGACACCAAAGAGACGCAGCAGTACTTCGAGGACACCCACGGCAAGAACACCCGGGCGGCCTGCATCGGGCCCGCCGGGGAGAAGCTCGTCAAGTACGCCGCCGTCGTCAGCCACCGCCGCACCGCCGGCCGCACCGGCACCGGCGCCGTGCTCGGCTCCAAGAACCTCAAGGCCGTCGTCATCACCGCCAATCGGGCGCAGACGCTGGCCCGCCCGGACGAATACGAGAAGCTCGCCAGGGAGCAGGTGCAGACCGTGCTCGGCAACGGCGCCTTCCAGAGTCACAAGGAGTGGGGCACCACCGGCACCCAGGACGTGACCAACGCCATCGGCATCTACCCGGTGCGCAACTTTATCTACGGCCAGCTGGAGGACTACTCCGGCATCACCGGCGAGTCCTACCGGCGCTTCCGGACCGGGGACATGGGCTGCTACTCCTGCGCCGCCCGCTGCGGCAAGGTCCACACCATCACCGAGGGCCCCTACAAGGGCGCCCACTCCGAGGGCCCCGAGTACGAGACCATCTGGTCCTTCACCGGGCCCATCGAGAGCGACAGCCTCGAAGCCAGCGTCCGCGCCGACGAACTCTGCGACGACCTCGGACTGGATACCATCAGCACCGGCAACACCATCGGCTTCGCCTTCGAGCTGTACGACAAGGGCCTCATCACCAAGAAGGACACCGGCGGGCTCGAGCTTACCTGGGGCAACCACCGGGCCATGGTCAAGCTCGTCGAGATGATCGGCCGGCGCCAGGGCATCGGCGACCTCCTCGCCGAGGGCACCCGGGGCGTGGCGGCGAAAATCGGGCACGGCTCGGCCGCCTACGCCATCAACGTCAAGGGCCTCGAGCTCCCCGCCTATGAGCCGCGCGGCGCCAAGAGCCAGGGCTACAACTACGCCACCGCCAGCATCGGCGCCAGCCACTGCTACGGCTACGCGGCCCAGGACATCTTCGGGGCGCCGTTCCCGCACCCGACCGACCGCTTCGACGAGGGCAACGCGGACATCGTCATCTTCAACCAGAACCAGACCGCCTGGCACGAGTGCGGCGTGGCCTGCGCCTTCTCCGGCGGCTGGGGCTGGATGGACGCGTTTTCCAAGCTCTGCGCCGCCGCCCGCGGCATCGACGGGTACACCGAGCCCGGCTACCTGGATGCCGTCGGCGAGCGGATGTTCAACCTGGAGCGGGCCTTCAACGTCCGCGAGGGGCTGGGCCGCAAGGACGACTACCTGCCGGAGCGCATCCGCACCGAGGGGCTCCACACCCGCAAGGCGGAAGGGGAGGGCCAGACCGTGGCCCACAACGACGCGTTCCTGGACAAGTACTACGCGCTCCGCGGCTGGACGAAGGACGGCGTGCCGACGGCGGACAAGCTCAACGAGCTCAACCTGGGATTTGCCGTGAAGGACATGAAGTAAAGCGAAGGCCGCTCATGGTTGGCCGGTCGAATCGTGGGCGGCTTGGTTCCGCTCGAGTGTACTGGCCGGACGCCCCGGTTTCATCTTGGTTGTAGCTGATCGTGGTGTCATGGTCTTGACAAATGGTATCATTATTGATACTATTTATTTAGTCAGGTAGGTAGGTGGATGGACTCCATCAGGGGTGTTATCAAGCAGCTGGAGCGCAGCCCACATAATATCGGATTTGTAGAGGTATGCTCTATATGTGATTACTATTTTGGAAAACCTCGCCAGGAGAGCACCAGCCATAGAGTATACAAAACGCCATGGATTGGCGACCCGAGAGTGAATATCCAAGAAAAAAATGGAAAAGCAAAGGCGTACCAGGTAAGACAAGTTATTAAAGCCCTCAAGCGACTGGAGATAGAACATGGTAACCAAGGCAGAAAAGAAAAGCAATAGTTTATTTACCTATCGCGTTACCTGGTCCGAAGAAGATCAGGAATACGTGGGTCTCTGCGCTGAGTTTCCCAGCCTGAGCTGGTTAGCGGATACCCAGGAAGCGGCCCTGCGGGGCATTAATGAGGTTGTGGCGGGTGTTATCGAGGACATGGAATCGAACGGCGAAACACCGCCTGAACCTTTATCCAAGAAGCAGTTTTCAGGCAAGTTTACCGTGCGGGTCCCGGCCGAGGTCCACCGGAAGCTCGCCATTCGAGCGGCCGAATCCAAGGTTAGTTTCAATCGCTACATCAGTGCGAAGCTGTCCTCGGACTAGAAGGTATCGAAAACGACTGGTCGTCACGCACCGGGCGCCGCCGGGCGCCCGGTCTCGTTTTCTTCCAGGTGGCCGCTGCACACCCCGGCGAAGGCGATCATCCCCACGTAGAAGAAGTACGGCCACAGGCTGCGCCAGGCGAAGAAGAGCGGCAGCACCGCCAGTATCAGCCCGGCGTGCGGCGCGCGGCGGCAGTTCCGCCAGTACCAGATGATGCCCGCCACGAAGGCCGCCAGCTCCAGCAGCGTGAACGGCAGCGAGTTCTTCACGGTTACGATGCCGCTCGTGACGAGGTTGATGAGCCCCACCCCCAGCGGGAACACGGGATCGCTCATCGGGGACAGGACGGACTTGAGCCACAGGCCGGGATCGGCGATGATGAAGGGCAGGTTCGCCACGGCGAACACGCCGGCGATGACGCCGAGCATGGCCGGTATCCGGCGCCGGTCGTCGCTCCGGTACAGCAGGATGAGGTAGAACGGCAGCACGAACCAGGCCGTCTGCTTGGTGGCCGCGGCCAGCCCCATGAACAGCGCGGAGACCCGGTTCTTCCGTCCCAGCGTGAGCCAGGCGACGAGCAGCAGCGGGAAGCAGGTGACGCTCGTGTCCCCGGCGGCGATGCCGTTCCAGAACTCCAGGCTGATGAGCGCCCCCCCGATGAAAAGCCACCGCCGCCGCCCCGGCATTACCCACACCGCGTAGCCCAGCCCCGCTACCGCCAAGATGGCGTAGATGACCCGGATGTCCTTGATGCCGGCGGCCAGGAACGGGGCCGGCAGCAGGAAGGAGCCGGCCGGGTAGGAGACGTCGGAGATGAGCTCCGCCGGGGGATGGGCCGGGTCCTTGACGGACTGGTCAATGAGGGCCTTGATGCTCTCGAGGGAGGGGTAGGGGAAATCGTCCTTGAAGCGGCCCACCCGCAGCGGCGTGACGCGGTCGTAGGCGCCGTGGTAGGTGATGAGCCCTTCGATGATGTTGGCGTGGGCGTAGGGGTTCTTGCCGTCGAGCAGGTTCTCCCCGGCCTGCTGCACGAGGATATCGCCGTCGTTGTACTGGAAGACCTCCTTGAAGCCGGCCAGGACCTCGGCGATGGGCCCGCCGTGGTGCTTCGAGGAGAAGACCGGGTAGATGACGGCGAAGGTGACCACCTCCAGCACCCCGAGCGTAAAGAGGCTGATGAAGATGACGAAGGCCCCGCGGCGCACCCCGCGGGCGCGGCGCTCCAGGAAACCGCCCGGCGACGGCCGCACCAGCTGGAACATGAGGACGAACCAGGCCACCCAGATGAAGGCCCCGCCGAGGTACCACCTCGGGGACTGGAGCACGTAGCCGACGCCGGAAATGGCCGAGGCCAGCAGCTGGATGACGATGACCCAGTAGTAGAGCAGGGCCCGCGGCGGCGCGTCCATCGGAACGAAACCGGTCGGCGCCGGGGCGGCGGGATATTTCGTTTCCGGTGTGTCCAGCGGCGGCATGAAACTTCCCCCGAGGGCGTTGGGTTGGTACCATTCTAGCGGCTCGCCGGGCTCGTTGCAACCGGCGGAGTTGTCATTTCTCGCTCCTTTTTGCTATTGTGTGAAAGAGAAAACGGAGCGAAAACCGATGCACGATATCCGCGAACCCGGCACCATCAGCGACCGCCTGCGAGACAAGGGCTACCGCCTCACCCCGCAGCGCATGATGATCGTCACCGCCCTCGAGCACAGCCCGGACCACATCAGCGCCGAGGAGATCTACGCCCGGGTGGCCGCCACCTACCCGCACGTCAACATCTCCACCGTCTACCGCACCCTCGACCTGCTCAAGAAGCTCAACCTCGTCTACGAGATAGACCTCGGCGAGGGGCGCGTCCGCTACCACGCCGAGGAATCCGGCCACCACCACCACCTCGTCTGCCAGGGCTGCAACAGGGTCATTGACATTGACGAGGCCACCCTCTCCGAGCTCCGCGACGTCCTCCGGCGGGACTACGACTTCGACGCCGAGCTCCGCCACGTCGGCATCTTCGGGCTGTGCCGGGAGTGCCGCGAGAAGGCCGGGAAGGAGGCCTGATGCCCGACGAGCGCCGGAGATGGGAGGAGGAGACCCTGCGGCCCGCCCTGGAGGGCCACCCGGAGCGGCAGCCCCGCTTTACCTTTACCTCCGGCGAGGAGGTTCGACCGCTCTACTCCGCCTCTGATTTGGCCGGGACCGACCCGGAAACGACGACCGGCTTCCCCGGCGAGTACCCCTTCGGGCGGGGCATCCAGCCCACCATGTACCGCGGCCGCCTCTGGACGATGCGCCAGTACGCCGGCTTCGCCTCCGCCGCGGAGTCCAACCGCCGCTACCGGTATTTGCTCGACCAGGGCCAGACCGGCCTCAGCATCGCCTTCGATTTGCCCACCCAGATAGGCTACGATTCGGACCATCCCCTCGCCCGGGGCGAGGTCGGCAAGGTCGGCGTGCCGGTGGACACCCTGGCGGACCTGGAGACCCTCTTCGAGGACATCCCCCTCGCCAGGGTCAGCACCTCCATGACCATCAACGCCACCGCCCCCGTGCTGCTCGCCATGTACGTGGCCCTCGCCAAGCGGCAGGGCGCGGACGTAAGGAAGCTCCAGGGTACCATCCAGAACGACATTTTGAAGGAATACATCGCCCGGGGGACGTACATCTACCCGCCCGGCCCCTCGATGCGCCTCACCACGGACATCTTCGCCTGGTGCGCCCGCGAGATGCCGCGCTGGAACACGATTTCCATCAGCGGCTACCACATCCGCGAAGCGGGTTCGACCGCCGTGCAGGAGATTGCCTTCACCCTGGCGGACGGCATCGCCTACGTGCAGGCGGCCCTTGACCAGGGCCTCGACGTGGACGACTTCGCCGGGCGGCTGTCCTTCTTCTTCGACGCCCACAGCAATTTGCTGGAAGAGGTCGCCAAGTTCCGCGCCGCCCGTATCCTCTGGGCCAGGATCATGAAGGAACGCTTCAAGGCGAAGAAGGACCGGAGCTGCATGCTCCGCTTCCACACCCAGACGGCCGGCAGCTCCCTCACCGCCCAGCAGCCGTACAACAACATCGTCCGCACCGCCGTCCAGGCCCTCGCCGCGGTGCTCGGCGGGACGCAGAGCCTCCACACCAACTCCTACGACGAGGCCTACGCCACCCCCTCCGAGGACGCCGTGACGACCGCCCTCCGTACCCAGCAGGTGCTCGCCCACGAGAGCGGCGTGGCGGATACCGTGGACCCCCTCGGCGGGGCGTACCTGATTGAAAGGCTCACGGCGGACATGGTCAGGGCCGCCGAAGAGTACATCGCCGGGATTGACAGGATGGGCGGGGCGCTGGCCGCCATCACCCGCGGCTACCAGCAGCGGGAGGTACAGGAGAGCGCCTACCGCTACCAGCGGGAGGTGGAAAACAGCGAGCGCATCGTGGTGGGGGTGAACACCTTCGCCGCCCCCCATGAGCCCGTCCCGGACCTGCTCCGCGTTGACCCCGCCGAGGCGAAAAAACAGGTGGAACGCCTCCACGCGGTGAAAGCCGGGAGGAACGCGGCGGAGGTCGCCGCCGCCCTGGCGGAGCTGAAGACCGTCGCCGCCGGCGAAGGCAACACGGTACCGGCCTTCATCCGCTGCGCCGGGGCCTACGCCACCCTCGGCGAGGTGTGCGACGTGCTGCGGGAGGTCTTCGGCACGCAGCAGGAGTTCCTGATTTTCTAGGAAGAATACCATGATTAAACGCGTCCACCATATCGCCATCGCGGTGAGCAACCTGGAAGAGAGCATTACTCTCTTCGAAAAACTGCTCGGCGTCGAGCCCCGCGTCGCCACCGTCGCCGGCCAGCAGGTCACCGAGGCCCGCTTCCGGGTGGGGGACGGGGCGGAAATCAACCTCGTCGCCGCGGCCGGGCCGGAGAGCGCCGTGGCCGCCTTCCTGGAGAAGCGCGGCGAGGGCCTCCACCATGTCGCTTTCGAGGTAGATGACGTTGACGCGGCCCTGAAAGAGATGGAGGGCCGGGGCGTGCGTCTCATTGACCGGGAAGGCCGGGAGGGCGCCGCCGGGCAAATCGGCTTCCTCCACCCCAAATCGGTCAACGGCGTGCTCGTGGAGCTCGTCGAACCCCGTGAACCGGAAAAATAAACAAGGAGTACCAACCCGATGATCAAGAACCTGCACCATGTCGGCATCGTCGTCAAGGACCTCGACGAGACCATGAAGACCTACGGCGCGATGCTGGGCGCGGAGCCCGTGTCCAGGATGGAGATGGGCCCCATGCGCAAGGCCGACTTCAAGGTGGGCGGCTCGCTGCTGGAGTTCTTCCACGGCGGCGCCGGCAGCCCCTTCGCGGACTGGCTCGCCGAGCACGGCGAGGGCATTCACCACATCAGCTACGAGGTCCAGGACATCGCCGGCGAGCTCAAGAAGCTGGCCGACCTCGGCGTCAGCCTCCAGGACAGGGAGCCGCGGGAGATTCCCGGCGGCATGAAGATAGCCTTCGTCGGGCCGGAGGGTTCGAGCGGCGTCGTCATCGAGCTCGTCGAGCCGCCGAAGTAGACCGCCTATGAGCAGCGCCAAACTGCGGGTCCTCATCGCCAAGCCCGGCCTCGACGGCCATGACCGCGGGGCCAAGGTGGTGGCGCGCGCCCTGCGGGACGCCGGCATGGAGGTCATCTATACCGGCATCCGCCAGACGCCGGAGATGATCGTCAGCACCGCCCTCCAGGAGGACGTGGACGTCATCGGCCTTTCCAGCCTGTCCGGCGCCCACGCCGAGCTTTTCGGCGATATCATGGCCGGGCTCCGGGAGCAGGGCCTGGACAGGGTCGTCGTCGTGGCCGGCGGCGTCATCCCGGACGAGGACGTCCCCGCCCTGGAGCAAATGGGCATCCGGGCCGTCTTCGGCCCCGGCACGCCGACGGCGGCTATCATCGCCCGCATCCGGGAGCTGGCGGCCGAATAAATGGACACGGGGAGGACGCCCGTGGAAATTTCCGTCCACGTTTTAGATGAGGCGACCCTTTCTGAACTCGCCGGCGCCTATCGCGGTTCCGTGTGGTCTCCGGACGAGGCGTATTTCCGCGGGCTCCTGGCCTTGCAGGAAAAAGGTGCCAGGGATGTTATGGTCGGTTGGGTAGGTGACGAGATTGCCGGGCACGTCACCATCAAGTGGCAGTCGGATTATCCCCACTTTGCCGAGGCTGGTATTCCTGAGATTAATGACCTGAGGGTGCTGGAACGGTTCCGCCGCCAGGGAGTCGCCACCAGGCTGGTGGACGAGGCGGAACGGCGCATCTTTCGACGCGCTCCGGCAGTCGGTATCGGCTTTGGCCTGTATTCAGATTACGGCGCGGCACAGAAGATGTATGTCCGGCGCGGCTACATCCCGGACGGACATGGTCTATATTGCGGTACCCGACCGGTGCTACCGGGCACCGATGTCCGCGTGGATAATGACCTCGTGCTCTACCTGGTCAAAGTACGCCCCTGACCCCTCCCCGCGGGTTGTGACATTTGTTACATCATTGCGGTGGCCGGTGATATAATCTTGAGCTAACGCACCAGTAAAAGGAGAAGCAGAGAAATGGCTACCAGTGAGAACCTGCAGGCGGCCTTCGCCGGCGAGAGCCAGGCCAGCCGCAAGTACACCTACTTCGCCGAGAAAGCGGACGCGTCCGGCGAGGCCATGATCGCCCGGCTCTTCCGCGCCGCCGCCGAGGCGGAGACCGTCCACGCCCGCAACCACCTCAACGTCATGAAGGGCATCGGCTCCGTCAAGGAGAACCTGGAAGCAGCCATCGGCGGGGAGCACTACGAGTTCGATACCATGTACCCCGGCTTCATCAAGGACGCCGAAGCGGAGAGCCAGAAGGACGCCAGGCGGAGCTTCGACCTCGCCAACCGCGTCGAGGCTATCCACCACAAGCTCTTCAACGCCGCCCTGGCGGACCTCGAAGCCGGCAAGAAGAAGGCGGACACCCCCATCTACGTCTGCCAGACCTGCGGCAACACCGTCTGGGGCGAGGCCCCGGAACGCTGCCCCGTCTGCGGCGCCGTCCACAGCCAGTTCAAGAAAATCAACTGATCACCGCCCTGGGTACCGGCCGGGAGGACGCCCGTCCTCCCGGTTTTTTCTTTGCCGCCAGCCTCGGCGTCTTGTCACCTCACCCCGGTTTCCCGTATAATAGTAGATTGTTGGCATCAATCTGTGGCGCGGAGGGAGGGGCGGCATGCAGATGAACGTATCCCAGCTGCTTCAGGAACCCATCGGCGCCACGCGGCGCCAGCAAATAGACGAAGCGGTTGCTATTACCGGGGACGGCACGAGCTCCCCGGTCCGCGGGGAGTGCCGCCTGCTCCGTACCCAGGCGGGCGTGCTGGCGAGCTGTGACCTGGATACCGAGGTCGAGCTCAATTGCAGCCGCTGCGATGCCCGCTACCGCCAGCCGCTCCACCTGGAGTTTGAAGAGGAGTTCGTACCGACCATTGATATCCATACCGGCTTGACGCTGGAACCGCCCGAGGCAGGGGCGTTCACCATTGACGACCACCACATCCTCGATGTCTCGGAGGCGGTCCGCCAGTACGCCCTGACCGCCATCCCGTTGAAGGCCCTCTGCTCGCCCGACTGCGCCGGGCTCTGCCCGACCTGCGGCAAAAACTTCAACGAAGGCCCCTGCCGGTGCCCGGCGGAACCCACCGACCCGCGCTGGGCCAGGCTGCGCGGGCTCTCCCGATAATAAGAAGAATAAGAATAACGGAGTAGAACCATGACGGCTCATCCCAAACGCAAGAAAAGCAAATCGCGCGCCGGCAGCCGGCTCAGCCACAACGCCGTGACGCCGCCGGCGCTGGTGGAATGCCCCCAGTGTCACAGCCCCATGGCGCCGCACCGCGCCTGCCCCGTGTGCGGGACCTACAACGGGCGCCAGGTGGTTGACGTCGAGAAGAAGAAGAAAGCCGCCGCCTGATTCCCGGCCCGGTCGGCCCCGCGTTACCCCGCCCCTTTTTCCCGCGGACAGCGGCGAACGCCGTGACCGCTAGCTTACCGAAGGAGCGTAACCAGCCATGACGAAAGCAGCCTGGGTCTTCCCCGGACAGGGTTCCCAAACCGTCGGGATGGGCCGCGACCTCTACGACGCCGTGCCGGCCGCCCGGGCCGTCTACGACGCCGCCGACGCGGCGCTCGGCATTTCCCTCACCGGCCTCATCTTCGAGGGGCCGGACGACGACCTCAAGCAGACCATCAACGCCCAGCCGGCTTTGGTGACGGCCGCCTGTGCGACCCTGGAAGCCGCCCGCGCCCTCGCCCCCGGCGGGCTGCCGGAACCGGCCTTCGTCGCGGGCCACAGCCTCGGGGAGTACACCGCTTTGGCCGCCGCCGGCGTGTTCGATTTCCCCACCGCCGTCAGGCTCGCCCGCGAGCGCGGCCGCCTCATGCACGAGGCCGGGCAGCTCGCCAGGGGCGCCATGGCCGCCATCCTCGGCCTCGACGAGGAGAAAATCGCCGCCATCTGTCAAGAGACCGGTACCGTCATGGCCAACCTCAACTGCCCGGGACAGATCGTCATCAGCGGCGCCGCCGATGCCATCGCCAGGGCCATCGAGCTCTGCACCGCCGCCGGCGCCCGCCGGGCCGTGCCGCTCCAGGTGAGCGGCGCCTTCCACTCCCCGCTCATGAAACCCGCCGTGGACGGCATGATGCAGTACCTGGACGCCACCGATTTCAAGAGCCCCGCCATTCCCGTCGTCGTCAACTGCACCGGCGCGCCGGCTGCGGACGGCGCGGCCATCAGGAAAGAGCTTATTGACCAGCTGACCAACCCGGTCCAGTGGACAAAGACCATAGAGTACATGGCCTCCCGGGGCGTTGCCACCATCTACGAGATAGGCCCCGGCAAGGTCCTCACCGGGCTCATCGGCCGCATCAACAAGGAAATCACCACGGTCAACATCGGGGACCTGGCCTCCATCCAGGCCCTGGGATAGCGCAGCGGACGGGAGGAAGCGCATGGACCTCTCCGGAAAGACCGCCCTCGTCACCGGCAGCAGCCGCGGCATCGGCAGGGCGATTGCCCTCCGGCTGGCTCGAGCCGGGGCGGACGTCGCCATCAACGGCTCCCAGGCTTCGGAAGCCCTGGAAGCCACCGCCAGCGAGGTCCGCGCCCTCGGCCGCAAGGCCCTCGCCATCGCCGCGGACGTCTCCTCCGCGGAGGAGGTCAACCGGCTCGTGGACGGCGTCGTCAGGGAGTGGGGCCGGCTCGATGTCCTCGTCAACAACGCCGGGGTCACCCGGGACGGGCTCGTCATGCGCATGAGCGAGGAGGACTGGGACACCGTGCTCGCCACCGACCTCAAGAGCGCCTTCCTCTGCTCCCGCGCCGCGCTGCGCCCCATGCTCAAGGCCCGCGCCGGCCGCATCATCAACATCGCCAGCGTCATCGGCCTCATGGGGAACCCGGGGCAGGCCAACTACGCCGCCGCCAAGGCGGGTATCTTCGGGCTGACGCGGTCGCTCGCCAAGGAGGTCGGCTCCCGGGGGATTACCGTCAACGCCCTGGCGCCCGGCTACATCCGGACCCGCATGACGGAGGCCCTCGACGAGAAGCAGCGGGAGGCCGTCAGGTCCCGCATTCCGCTCAGTGACCTGGGGACGCCGGAGGACGTGGCGGCCGCCGCTGCCTTCCTCGCCTCGGACGAGGCCAGGTACATCACCGGCCAGGTGCTCGCCGTGGACGGGGGGATGTCGCTCGGCTAGGGGCTGGCTTCGGAGGACCGGAAGGGGGCCCGTCGCGGCCCCTTTTCTTTTAGCCAGAACTTTGGCTAGAACTCCCGCTTCGGCGGGCTGTCCATGCTGGTATCGTAGCGGCGCATGCGCCACTCCTTGAGGTAAGCGAGGACGTCCTCGTCGGAGACGTCGTACCAGGAGCGGTAGTAGTCCGATACGTAAAACACCTTCTCGGTGCCGACGGCGCAGGTGACGACCCGGTTGCCGACCAGCTTCTTGATGTCTTCCACGACGCCTTCCGGCCCGACCGGCACGGCGACCACGATCTTCTCCGGCTTGCGGTTCTTGACCGAGGCGATGGCGGCGCGCATGGTGTAGCCGGAGGCGAG
>DAOUEG010000040.1:0-56824 GCA_034430495.1 Dehalococcoidales bacterium | reverse complement strand
ATCTGCTGTAAAAGGCTGGCAGTGGCCTTCATTATATTCGTAATATCGATTACTTTTCTAGGATTCCCCATATTCGATTATCCAAGGCAAACCAAGAGTGACCAAGATGCTAAAGAGCTAACAAGGCCCTTGCGTAGATACGAATCACTGAACGAAAGATTGGTTGCGGGATGCCATGTTTGAACGACAAGTATCTATCTAGGAGAAACTGTCGTACACGCAGGGGGTCTCGCTTCTTCTTGTCAACTGCCAGGCGTGAGAAACCCGTAACCTTTGATTTTATATGATCAATCCATTCCATCCGATTGACTTCCCCAGAATCCCCTCCTAATTTTAAGATGTTTCGTCAGCACTGCGTACTTGATTAAGCAGTCGGAGACATTAACGGCGCGTAGGTAAAGAAAGAAAATGAGGATGAAATGCAAATTCGTAGCTAACTTCGGCCGTTATGTTAACCTCATAGCTAAAGTTAACACTGGAGTGTCAAGGAAAATTAAGTAAGGGGGTTTTGAAAAAGTACGTGAAAACGACACATTCCACGCGTAAACAGTACTGGCAGCGGGTAGACTCGAACTACCGACCAAGGGCTTATGAGTCCCCTGCTCTACCACTGAGCTACGCTGCCTTGCAAGGTCTATTATAGAGGATGTGGCAGGCCTTAGGCAATCCCGGCATCGTCCCGCGGCGGGGATTACGTCCGCAGGACGTTCCTGATTTTCACAAAGGCGGCCACCGCTTCATCCACCGGCGTATCAAAAACGCTTTCCGGCGTTCCGACCTGCCGCACGTCGCCCTCCATGATGACCGCCACGCGGTCACCCAGAATGGTCGCCTCATCACGGTCATGAGTGACCATAAGAACCGTCGTCTTCGTTTCCCGGAGCACACTTTCAAAGTCGTCGAACAGGCCCTGACGCGTGGGGCTGTCGAGGGCCATGAACGGCTCATCGAGGAACAGGACCTCGGGCTCCAGGGCAAACGCCCGGGCCAGGCTGGTCCGCTTCGCCTCCCCGCCGGAGAGCAGCCGCGCCTGCCGTTTGGCGAGCGGCAGGATGCCGAACCGGTCGAGCCACTTTTCCGCCCGGCGTTTGATTTCCTCGTGGGGAACGCCCCGCAGTTTCAGCCCCAGGGTCACGTTATCCGTGACCGAGCTGTTCAGCAGCAGCGGCTCCTGGAAGACGACGGCCAGCTTCCGCCGCTGGTGGAGCACCAGTTTCGTGCCGGCAATCGGCTGGCCGCGGTAGAGCACCGTGCCGGAAGCCGGCTTGAGGAGCAGCGCCAGCGTGAGCAGCAGGGTGGTTTTGCCCGAGCCGTTCGGGCCGATAATCATCATGACCTCACCCTCGCGGACGGTGAAACTGGGAACGTCCAGCACCTTCTGCCCGCCGAGCACGACGACCAAATCGCGGCCCTCCACCACCACGCCGCCGCTCATCGCGCCCGGCTCCGCTGCTGGACCATCGTCAGGATGAGATTGACCGCGTAGACGAGGGCCATGAGAATGATGCCGAGGGCGATAGCCATGCCGAACTCGCCCTTGCTGTTGTAGAGGACGATGGCCGTCGTCAGCACGCGCGTCTCCCCGGCGATGTTGCCGCCCACCATCATGGCCGCGCCGACCTCCGAGATGATGGAGCCGAAGCCGGCCATGACCGCCGCCAGGAGCGGCAGCCGCGTATCGCGGACGAGTATCCACAGCATCTGCGCGCGGGATGCCCCGAGGGCCTGTATCTGGAGCCGCAGCTTGGGGTCGAGCGCCTGGATGGACGCCATGGTGAAGCCCATGATGATGGGCAGGGAAATAATGCACTGGGCGATAATGATGGCCCAGGGCGTGTACATCAAGCGCAAAATACCGAGCGGGCCGGTCCGCCAGAGGAAGACGCTGACGAGGAGCCCGACCACCACCGGCGGCGCCCCCATGCCGGTGTTGATGAGGCTCACCAGGAAGCGCCGGCCCCAGAAACGGGTCAGGCCGAGGACCGTCCCTGAAAAAATGCCGATGACGAGGCTGATGCACGTCGCCAGCAGGGAGACCCCGAGCGAGAGAAGCGTAATCCGGATAACCTCAGGGTCGCCGCTGAACAGGAGGTGGACGGCGTTCCGGATACCCTCGTAAATCAGGTGCACGAACGTTTACCTCTTGCGAATGAAGGGGGGACAGCCCCGCCACAGGAGCACATGGCGGAACCGTCCCCCGCGGGTACTAGCGGCATCAGACGCTGCCGAGATCGGCCTCCGTCTTGTCAGCATCCGGGAAGAACAACGGCTGGCCGTACTTGTCCACGCCGAAGGTCTTGATGACCTGCTGGGTGTCCTTGCTGATCATGAAGCCCACGAACGCCTTGGCGCCGTCCGCGTTGATCTGGCTGTTCTTGTCCGGGTTGACCTGCATCACGTGGTAGATGTTGAGCAGGATGGGATCACCCTGGACGAGGATATCGAGCTGGAGATTGGCCTGGGTGGCCAGGTAGGTGGCGCGGTCGCTCAGGGTATAGCCCTGCTTCTCCGAGGTGATGGTCAGCGAAGCGCCCATGCCCTGGCCGGTCTGCTGGTACCAGTCCTGGCCGGTGGGGTCAACGCCGGCCTTGCCCCAGATACTCACTTCCATCTTGTTGGTGCCGGAGTTATCGCCGCGGCTGATGAAGAGGGAGCCGGTATCGGCGATTTTCTTGAAGGCGGCCACGGCATCCGTCATGCCGTTGATGCCGGCCGGGTCAGACGACGGGCCGACGATGACGAAGTCATTGTGCATGACGAGCTTGCGGCTGATGCAGTCCCCGTTCTGCATGAGGGGGAGCTCCGAGGTGGGAGCGTGGACGAGGAGGACATCGGCATTGCCATCAACGCCCATCTGGAGGGCAGCGCCGGTACCGACGGCCACGGTCTGGACGTTATAGCCGGTCTGCTTCTCGAAGAGGGGAATGAGCACGTCGAGCAGACCGGAATCCTGGGTGCTGGTGGTGGTCGCCAGGATCAGGTTCGGGTTCTTCGGCTTGGGTGTGCCCGAACAGGCGGCCACCCCCATGACGAGCACCAGCAAGGCCGTCACGGCGAGCAGCCAGCGGAGTGGAGCGGAATACCTGGAAATCATGCGTGCTACCTCCTTGGAACGTTTATCCCACCAGTATATCAGTTGATTGTATCATTTGCAATAATACATTCATTCATCAATCAACCGGTGGCGGCCGGATTTCTTTGACGCTCCGGACGCCCTGTGGTAGAATTGACACGAGCATTCTTCCCGTGGACCACTCTTTCCCTCAGCCCATCCCGGCAGGCAAGGAACCTAGTGCGCATATGGAAATCAGGAAAGTCGGCGTGGCAGGCTGCGGCCAGATGGGCGGCGGAATCGCCCAGGTCTGCGCCGGGGCCGGCTATCCGGTCCTCGTTTCCGAGGTGAACCCCGCCCTGCTGGAACGGGGCCTCGAGCGCATCAAGGCCAATCTCGCCAAGGCCGTGGCCGGCAACCGGCTCCCCGCCGGCGAGATGACGGCCACCCTCGGCCGTATCCAGGGCACGGTGAATACCGCCGATTTCTCCGGGTGCGATATCGTCATCGAGGCCGCCATCGAGGACCTTGCGGTCAAACGGGCGCTCTTCCGGGAGCTGGCGGCCGCCTGCCGTCCGGATGCCATATTGGCCACCAACACCTCCAGCCTGTCCGTCCGGGACATCGTCCCGACCGAGGCGGGGCCGGAGCGCGCGCTCGGGACGCACTTCTTCAACCCGGTCCCGGCCATGAAGCTCGTGGAGCTCATCGTGACGGAGGCCACCAGCCCGGCGGTCCGGGAAGCGGCCGCGGCGTTCGTGCGGACGCTCGGCAAGACGCCGGTCGTCGCCAGCGACGCCCCCGGCTTCATCGTCAACCGGCTGATGACACCCCAGCTGCTGACCGCCATCCGCCTCGTGGAAGAGGGCATCGCCACGCGGGACGACGTGGATACCGCCATGACGCTCGGCCTCAACGCGCCGCTCGGGCCGCTCGCCCTGGCGGACCTCATCGGCCTGGACACCCTCCTCGCCATGGCGGACGCCATGCACGGCGGCCTCCGGGAAGAGCAATACGCCGCTCCCGCGACGCTGCAAGAGAAGGTAGCCGCCGGCGAGCTCGGGCGCAAGTCCGGCCGCGGCTTTTATGATTACACCGGAGGCGGGGCCCGCCGCGGCCCCGACCGCACCCCGTAAAGGAGTACTGTAGATGAGCTTGGAAGGCAAGATTGCTTTCGTGACCGGCGGTTCCCACGGCCTGGGCATGAGCCACTGTCTGGCCCTGGCCAAGGCCGGCTGCCACGTGGCCCTCACCGGCCACTCCCACATGGACGGCGCCGAGCAGGTGGCCGCCGATATCGCGGCGATGGGGCGGAAATCGCTGGCGCTGCCGCTCAACGTGGAGGAGGCGGACTGTGTCAACGAGACCGTAGACCGCGTCGAGGCCGAGCTGGGGCCCATTGACATCCTGGTCAACAACGCCGCTTCCGGCATCGTCCGGGCGGTCACCATCCAGAAGATGGACAAGAAGGACTGGGACTATGACCTGTCCGTCAACCTGACCGGCCCCTTCAACACGGTGAAACGGATACTGCCGGGCATGCTGGACCGGGGCTGGGGGCGCATCATCAACGTGTCCTCCATCGCCGGGACACGGGGCGGCGCCGGCCAGTGCAGCTACTCGGCCACCAAGGCCGGGCTCATCGGCTTTACCAAGGCCATCGCCCTGGAAGCCGCCCGCAAGGGGGTCACCTGCAACGTCATCGTGCTCGGCTCCATCAACGGCGGCGCCTTCCACACCGTGGCCCGCGAGTTCCAGGAACGCATCGTCAAGATGATAGCCATGCGGCGGCCCGGCCGGGCGGAAGAAATCAGCAGTCTCATCACCTACCTGGCCTCCGAGGAGGCCAGCTACATGACGGGCGAGGCCATCGAAATCAGCGGCGGCGCCAGCCTGTTCACCTTCTAACACGCCGCGGCGCGGCGGCACACATACAGAGGCACGAAAGGAGACAACATGAGCGAAGCAGTAATTGTCAGCGGTGTACGCACGGCCATCGGGAACTACGGCGGCTCCCTCCAGGACGTGCCGGCGTCCAAACTCGGCGCCGTGGTCATCCAGGGCGCCCTCAAGAAAGCGGGCCTGAAGCCCGTGGGCGAGACCGGCTACGCGCCCGAAGCCCTGAAAGGGCTGGGGCAGATCGAACTGGAAAAGAACTACGACTGCTGGGAGAGCGGCCTCACCGAGGTGAAGGTGGACGAGGTCATCATGGGCAACGTCCTCCAGGCCGGCCAGGGGCAGAACCCGGGCCGCCAGTCCGCCATCTACGCCGGCGTCCCCAAGGAAGTCAACGCCTTCACCGTTAATAAAATCTGCGCCTCCGGCATGAAAGCCGTGGCGCTGGCCGCCCAGGCCATCAAGGCCGGGGATGCCGAGGTCATCGTGGCCGGGGGCATCGAGAGCATGAGCTCCGCGCCCTACTACCTGCCCAAGATGCGGTGGGGCGCCCGCATGTTCAACGGGGAGGTGGTGGACGGCATGGTCCACGACGGGCTCTGGGAAATTTTCTACAACTACCACATGGGCCTGACCTCCGAGAACATCGCCGAGAAGTACGGCATTTCCCGGCAGGAGCAGGACGCCTTCTCGCTGGAGAGCAACAACCGCGCCCTGGCCGCCACCAGGAACGGCATCTTCAAGGAGGAAATCGTCCCGGTGGAGGTCCGCGTCAAGCGGGAGATGAAAGCCTTCGACATCGACGAGCACCCGCGCGAGACGAGCATGGAGCTGCTCGGCAAGCTGCCCGCCGTCTTCAAGAAGGACGGCGCCGTCACGGCCGGCAACGCCTCCGCCATCACGGACGCCGGCGCGGCGCTCGTCATCATGTCCGCGGAAAAGGCCAAGGAGCTCGGCCTGAAGCCGCTCGCCTCCATCAAGGCCTACGCCGCCGGCGGCGTGGACCCGGCCTACATGGGCCTCGGCGTGGTCCCGGCCACCAAGAAGGCGCTCGAGCTAGCCGGCGCCACCCTCAAGGACATGGAATACATCGAGCTCAACGAGGCCTTCGCCTCCCAGTCCATCGGCTGCATCAGGGAGCTGGACATTGACATGTCCAAGACCAACCTCTACGGCGGCGGCATCTCGCTGGGGCATCCCATCGGCTGTACCGGCGCCCGCATCCTCGTCACGCTCGCTCATGACATGGCGCGGCGGGACCTCGGCCTCGGCCTGGCGACGCTCTGCATCGGCGGCGGCCAGGGCATGGCCGTCGTCCTGGAACGAAAGTAACCGGCGCTCTCACCGGAGACAGTACCAAAGAAGCAGGTTCCAATTGGCGCCTGCTTCTTTAATTTAATGGTACCCTGAACCGCCCGGGTGTGCTACAATACGGTATGCTTCTCCCTGCAAAGGAAACGGAACCATGGCCAGGCTCAAGATTAGGAATCGAGTGGTCCCGCCGGCTCCGCCGAGCGAAGAAGCGCTCCATGTAGAATCCGTGAACTGGGGCGGCCTGACGTGGGTGAACATCGAGAACCCCGGCGAGGCCGAAATCCAGTATCTGGCGGATAACTATCATTTCCATCCCCTCGCCCTCGATGACTGCGTCAGCCGCAAGCAGCTCCCCAAGCTGGACGTGTATCCCGGCTACCTCTTCTTCGTCTTTCACTTTCCGTTCTACGACAAGGAGACCCGCATCAGCAGCAAGCGGCAGTGGTCGGCCTTCATCGGGGAGGACTACCTCATCACCCTGAGCACCGGTGAGCTGCGGACCCTCAACGCGCTCTTCCGCGACTGCCAGGCCAACGAGGAAGCCCGGCAGGAGTACTTTATCAACGGGTCCGGCTTCCTGCTCTACCGCATCCTCGACCGCGTGATAGACTCGTACTTCCCCGTCCTGGACAAGATACTCAGCCTCATCGAGGACGTGGAAGACGACGTCTTCGACGAGCAGGTCGAGGCCACCAAGGAGCTCAGCATCATCCGCCGGGACATCATCACCCAGCGGGCCGTCATGTTTCCGGTGCGGACCGTCTTCGTGGAGATGGAGAACAAGCTGAAGCGTTTCAGCAAGACGGACGTGACCACCTACTACAACGACCTCGTGGACCACATGAACAAAATCTGCGAGACGCTCGACGAGGCCACCGAGATCATCGAGGTATTCAAGGACTCGGATTCCACGCTGGCCACCTACCGCGTCAACGATATCCTCCGCGTGCTGACCATTCTGGCCACCATCGGCACGGTGCTGACCGTCCTGGCCAGTTTCTACGGCATGAACATACCGCTGCCGGGCGGCCACAACCCCGGCGGCTGGGAACACTCGTGGATCGTCCTGCTGGTGGCCATGCTGCTCATCATGGGGGCCATGCTGTACTACTTCCGCAGGAAGCGGTTTATCTAGTCACGCTATGTTAAGGGTACCGTACTGACGCAATGAAAATATCCTACCGCCTCGTCATCATCGCGGCCGTCTTCGTCACGTGCCTCATCACCGCCAATATCATCGCCGTGAAAATCGTCGCGCTCGGCTCGTATCTGCTGCCGGCGGCCGTGTTCGTCTTCCCGCTGAGCTACCTGTTCGGTGATGTCCTCACCGAGGTCTACGGCTACGGCGTGGCCCGGAAGGTCATCTGGCTGGGGTTCGCCTGCAACCTCATCTTCGTTTTCTTCGCCTGGGTGGGCCAGGTACTGCCGCCGGCCGGTTTCTGGGCGGACCAGCAGCCTGCCTACCAGGCCATCCTCGGCTACACGCCGCGGCTGCTGCTGGCATCGTTTTCCGCCTACCTGGTGGGCGAGTTCGTCAACTCCTACGTGCTGGCCCGCATGAAAATCATGACCAAGGGGCGCTGGCTGTGGACGCGAACCATCGGCTCGACCGTCGCCGGCCAGGCGCTGGATACCGCCATCTTCATCACCGTCGCCTTCGTCGGCACCTCGGCGTTCTCCGGCCTCCTGATGCTGGACCACTGGGTCGCCAAGGTGGGCATCGAGGCCATCCTGACGCCGGTCACCTACGCCGTCGTCAACACGCTCAAGCGGAAAGAAGGCATTGATACCTACGATACCGCGACGAGTTTTAATCCATTTGGTATACTGGACAGGGGAGTAAGGCAATGAAGATATCCATCCTGGGAGCGCACAACCTTGAGTCCGCCACCACCGGCTGTGTCAGCCTGCTCGTTGACGACGTGCTGGCGCTGGATGCCGGCAACCTCACCTCGTCACTTTCCTTCGAGGCCCAAATGGAAGTCAAGTACGCCGTCATCAGCCATCCCCACTTCGACCACGTCCGTGACGTTCCGGCGCTCGGCATGAACCTGTCGCTCCAGGAAGGGTCGCTCGACGTCTTCGCCATCGAGCCGGTCTTCGAGATACTGGAAAAATACCTGGCCAATGATACCGTCTACCCGGACTACTTCCACCGCCCCCCGGAAAAACCGGCCCTGCGCAAGCACGTCCTGAAGTTCGGGGAGGAAACGGAGATGGGGCCCTACCGCGTGCTGCCCCTGCCGATGGCCCACAGCGTCCCGGCTGCCGGTGTGCAGATAACCGGGCCAGATGGCAAAAAACTGTTTTTCTCCGGCGACGCCGGCCCGGGCATCACCTGGGGCCAGGTCCTGCCGGACCTGCTGATTATCGAAACGACGGCGCTCAACAAGTACGAGCAGTTCGCCCGCGATTCCGGCCACCTGACCCCGGCCCTGCTGGAAAAGGAGCTGGCCGCCCTGCGGGAGCGCATCGGCTACCTGCCCCGGGTGGTCACCGTCCACATGAACCCCCTCGACGAGGCCGACCTCCGCGCCGAGCTCGACCTGGCCGGTTCCCACCTCGGCATCCACATCGAGACCGGGTACGAAGGCATGTGCATCGAGCTATGACGGACGGGACGGCCGCCAACGGCCAGCCCCGGTTCATCGTGGACCACAACGCCGGCAAGCTGGCCCGCTGGCTCAGGATGATGGGGTTCGACTGCCTGTTCTTCACCGGCGCCGACGACGGCGACATGGTACGGCGGGCGCTGGCGGAGAACCGCGTCATCGTCACCCGTGACACGGGCGTCGCGCGGCGGCGGGTCGCCACCCGCGGCCAGGTACGGGTCATCCTGCTCCACGACGAGCGGCCGGAACGCCAGATGGAGCAGGTCAGCGCCGCCCTCGGGCTGACGGCGCTCGCCCGGCCGTTCACGCGGTGCATCGAGTGCAACGCCCTGCTCGAGCCGAGGACGCCGGACGAGGTGCACAGCCGGGTGCCGCCCTACGTTTTCCGCACCCAGACCCGCTACGTGGAATGTCCCGGCTGCCATCGTATCTACTGGCAGGGCACCCACTGGGAAGCCATGATGCGCCGGCTGGCCACCTTGAACGCGGTACCGTGAGGCCCGCGCGGCCGGGTCCCGCCTATTGACCGTTATGTCAATCTTTGCTACACTTTCTGCATCGGGAAGCCGGGGGAAAGCGCCATGAAAATCGTAACCGCCGCCGAGATGAAGCGAATTGACCAAGCCTGCGTGGACCGGGGCATACCGGTCAGCACGCTGATGGAGAACGCCGGCCGGGCCGTGGCCGAAGCCGTACGCGGCTACCTGGGCGACCTTGAGGACGCCTCCATTCTCTGCCTCATCGGCGGGGGGAACAACGGCGGGGACGGGCTCGTCGCCGCGCGCTACCTCCACGAGTGGGGCGCCGAGGTGAACGTGGCGCTCTGCTGGCACCGCGCCGCCGAGGACGCCAATTTCAAGCTGGTCCGCGAGCGGGGCATCCCGACCGTGGACGCCGCCGCCGACGGCAGCCTGGAGCACGTCCTGCCGCTGCTTTCCCGGGCCACCTGCGTCCTCGACGGGCTGCTCGGTACCGGGAACTCGCGCCCGCTCGACTACCTCTACAAGCAGGTGCTGGAAGCGGTCATCGCCGAGCGGGACGGCCGGGACCTGATGGTGGTCGCCATTGACATGCCGTCCGGCATGGACGCGGACACGGGGGCCTGCGACGCCGCCTGCCCCACCGTGGACCTGACGGTGACGCTCGGCTTCCCCAAGCCGGGGCTCTTCGGGATGCCCGGGGCGGCCCGCGCCGGCGAGCTGATGATTGCCGATATCGGCATCCCGGACGACCTCGTCGAGGGGAGCACCCTGGAGCTGATGACCGACGACTGGGCGGCCGAGACGCTGCCGGTCCGACCCGTTGACGCCAACAAGGGGACGTTCGGCAAGCTGCTCGTGGTGGCCGGCTCCGTCAACTACACCGGAGCAGCTTTACTCTCGTGCGCCGGAGCCCTGCGGAGCGGCGCCGGGCTCGTCACGCTGGCGACCGCCGCCAGCCTCCACCCGATCATCGCCGGGGCGCTGCCGGAGGTCACCCACCTGCCCCTGCCGGAAGGCGAACCGGGGCACATCGGCGCCGCTGCCGCGGCGAGTATCGGCACGGCGCGGAGCACCTATGACGCCGTGCTGGCCGGCTGCGGGCTGGGGCAGGACCCGGGGACGGTGAAGTTCGTGCGGACGGTGGCGCGGCAGAAGTCCGCCCTGCCGCTCGTGCTGGACGCGGACGCGCTCAACGCGCTCGCCGGTCTGAAAACGTGGTGGGCGTCCCTGCCCGACTGCATTTTGACCCCTCACCCCGGCGAGATGGCCCGTCTGAGCGGCCTCACCGCGGAGAAGGTCCAGGCCGACCGGCTGGCCGCCGCCCGGACCCATGCGGAGAAATGGGGCAAGACGGTGGTGCTGAAGGGCGCGCATACCGTCGTCGCCGCGGCGGACGGCCGGGCCATGATTAGCCCGTTCGCCACCGCCGCGCTGGCCACCGCCGGCACCGGGGACGTGCTGGCCGGCGTCATCGGCGGGCTGCTGGTGCAGGGGGTGACCGCCTTCGAGGCCGCCTGCCTCGGGGTGTACGTCCACGGGGCCACGGCGGCCCGCCTCGCCTCGGTGAACGGGGACACCGGGATGCTCGCCTCGGACCTGCTGCCGGAGCTTCCCGTCACCATCCACGATCTCAAATTCTCCGGCGACGTCGAGGAAGCGTAAAGGAACGACATGCTGCTGGCCATTGACATCGGCAACACCAACATCAAGATAGGGCTGTTCGAGGGCGACGTCCACCGCTACACGTGGAGCATCTCCACCGGTGTCCACCGCATGCCGGACGAGTACGCCGTCACGCTCCTGGAGTTCCTCCGCATCAACGACATCCCGCCCGCGGCGGTAACCAAGTGTGCCATCAGCTGCGTCGTGCCGCCGCTGCTGACCATCTTCACCGAGGTGCTGGAACGGTATTTCAACATCGTGCCGCTCGTGGTAGGGCCGGGGGTCAAGACGGGGTTCCGCATCCGCATGGACAACCCGCGCGAGGTGGGGCGCGACCTCATCGCCAACGCCGCCGGGGCCATCACCCTCTACGAAAAGCCCATCATCATCGTCGCCCTGGGGACGGCCACCGCCTTCGAGACCATCTCCCGCGACGGCGATTACATCGGCGGGGCGCTGGCGCCGGGTCTCGGCATCGCGGCGGAGGCCCTCTACGCGCGCACGGCGGCGCTGCCCCGCGTGGAGCTCGTCCGGCCGGACCGTGTCATCGGCACCAACACGCAGGTGGCCATGCAGTCCGGCATCATGAACGGCTACGCCGGGCTCATTGACCGCATCGTCAGCCTCATTCAGGAGGAGCTCGGGGAGAAGGCGACCGTCGTCGCCACCGGCGGCTACTCCACCATCATCGCGCAGGAGTGCAGCTGCTTCGACGTCATCAACCCCAACCTGACCCTCATCGGCATCAAGACCATCCACGCCATCAACCACGCGCAGGAGGGCCGGTCATGACCATTCTCAAGAACAAGACCATCGTCCTGGGCATTACCGGCGGCATCGCCGCCTACAAGGCGGCGGACATCGCCAGCAAGCTGACCCAGTCCGGCGCCCGGGTGGAGACGGTCATGACGGAGGCAGCCACCAGGTTCATCACGCCGCTGACGCTGCGCAACCTCACCGGCCGGCCGGTGGTGACCGATATGTTCGAGCTCGCCTCCGAGTACAACGAGGAGCACATCGCCCTGGCGGAGGCGGCGAACGCCGTGCTCATCGCCCCGGCCACGGCCAACACCATCGCCAAGCTGGCCGTCGGCATCGCGGACAACATGCTCGGCACCATCGTCCTCGCCACCGAGGCACCGGTCGTCATCGCCCCGGCGATGAACGACGTGATGTACCGCAACCCCATCACCCAGCTCAACATCGCCGACCTCAAGAACCGCGGCTTTCATTTCATCGAGCCGGCCTACGGCCGCCTCGCCTCCGGCAAGGAGGGAATCGGGCGGCTGCCGGACACGCAGCTTATCCTCGACGCGCTGGAGAAGGTGCTCGTCCGCGCCGGCGACCTCAGCGGCCGGCGCATCGTCGTCACGGCGGGCGGCACGCGGGAGCCCATTGACCCGGTGCGGCACATCGGCAACCGGTCCTCCGGCAAGATGGGCTACGCCATCGCCGAGGCGGCCCGCAACCGCGGCGCGGAGGTGACCCTCATCACCGCCCCGGTGGCCCTGTCCCGACCGGGAGGCATGGCGGTCATTGATATCACCACCGTCGCCCAGCTGCGGGAGGCCGTCATGGGCTCCGTCACGGGCGCCCACGCCCTCGTCATGGCGGCGGCCGTTTCCGATTTCCGGGTAGCGGAGCCAGCCGCCGGCAAGATCAAGAAACAGGGCGGCGGGCTGGTGCTGGAGCTGGTGGAGAACGAGGACTTCCTGCCGGAGCTGCCGGACAACCTCGTCAAGGTAGGCTTCGCCGCCGAGAGCGAGAACCTTGTGGAAAACGCACGGAAGAAGCTGGAAGAAAAACGGCTCGATTTCATCGTCGCCAACGACATCACGGCGCCGGACAGCGGCTTCGACGTGGACACCAACCGCGTCACCTTCATCGGCAAGGACGGCGCTACCGAGGAGCTTCCCCTCCTCCCCAAGCGCGAGGTGGCGGAGAAAATCCTCGACCGCATGGCCGCGCTTTTCAAGACCGGGGCCTGACCATGGACGAACCCGGCTTGGCCATCGTCCCCTACCGGCCCGAGTACGAGGCCGCCGTCATTCAGCTCTGGCACGACTGCGAGCTGACCCGTTCGCAGAATAACCCCGCCCGAGACATCGCCCGGAAGCTGGCCGCCGGCCCGGAGCTCTTCCTCGTCGGGCTGGAGGACGGGCGCGTCGTGGCCACCGTCATGGCCGGCTACGAAGGCCACCGCGGCTGGGTGAACTACCTCGGCGTGGCACCGAACCGCCGCCGGCGCGGCTACGGGCGTCTCATGATGGACGCGGTTACGGGCAGGCTCGTTGAAATCGGCTGTCCCAAGATCAACCTCCAGGTGCGGGAAGGCAACGAGGCAGCGCTCCGCTTCTATGAGGCCATCGGCTACCGGCGCGATGCCGTCGTTCCGCTGGGCAAGCGGCTGGTGGAAGAGGGGTAAAACCGGGTACAATAGGACGGGAGATATTCGGGGCACGGAGAAACGCGCTACATGACGAAGGAGCCAGCCAAGAACACCATGCCCAAGGCCTACGAGCCGAGGACCGCCGAGCAGAAGTGGTACGACTTCTGGACGGAGAAGGGCTATTTCACGCCGGAAATAGACCGCTCCAAAAAACCCTTCGTCATCATCATGCCGCCGCCCAACGTCACCGGCGAGCTCCACATGGGCCACGCCATCACCGCGGCGCTGGAAGACATCATGACCCGCTGGCACCGCATGCTCGGCGAGCCGACCCTCTGGCTCCCCGGCACGGACCACGCCGCCATCGGTGCGACGGTCGTCCTGGAACGGCAGCTCGCGGCCGAGGGCACCGACCGCCACACGCTCGGCCGGGAGAAGTTCCTGGAACGCATGTGGGACTCGGTGAAGAAGTACCGGGAGACCATCACCGAGCAGCACAAGCGGCTCGGGATTTCCTGCGACTGGACCCGCGAGCGGTTCACCATGGACGAAGGCCCCTCCCTGGCCGTCCGCACCACCTTCAAACGCCTCTATGACAAGGGCCTCATCTACCGCGGCGAGCGCATCTCCAACTGGTGCCCCCGCTGCGCCACCGCCCTCTCCGACCTGGAGGTGGAGCACCAGGACCTCGGCGGGCACCTGTGGTACGTCCACTACCCGCTCGCCGACGACCGCGGCACCTATATCACCGTGGCCACCACCCGCCCGGAGACCATCGTCGGGGACACGGCGGTAGCCGTCAACCCGGACGACCCGCGCTTCAAGGCGCTCATCGGCAAGAAGGTCGTGCTGCCCGTGGTCAACCGCGAGATCCCCATCATCGGGGACGAGGCGGTGAGCACCGAGTTCGGCACCGGGGCCGTCAAGATTACGCCCGCCCACGACCCGGTTGACTTCGAGGTGGCCCAGCGCCACGACCTGCCGCTCATCAACATCCTCAACGCGGACGTCACCATGAACGAGAACGCCGGTCCCTACCAGGGCATGGACCGCTACGCCGCCCGCGAGGCCATCATCCACGACCTCGACGAGGCGGGGCTGCTGGAGCGCATCGAGGACTACAGCCACTCCGTCGGCCACTGCGAGCGGTGCAAGACCGTCGTCGAGCCGACCGTCAGCCTCCAGTGGTACGTGAAAATCGCGCCCCTCGCCAGACCGGCCATCGAAGCCGTGACCGACGGGCGCATCAAAATCCTGCCGGAGCGGTTCACCAAGGTCTACCTCAACTGGATGGAGAACATCCGGGACTGGTGCATCAGCCGCCAGCTCTGGTGGGGGCACCGCATTCCGGTCTGGTACTGCCAGGACTGCGGCGAGATAATCGTCGCCATAGACACGCCGACGGCCTGCACGAAGTGCGGCTCCGCCAACCTCGAGCAGGACCCGGACACGCTCGATACCTGGTTCAGCTCCGGACTCTGGCCCCACTCCACGCTCGGCTGGCCGGAGGCTACCGAGGACCTCCGCTACTTCTACCCCACGTCCGTCATGGAGACGGCCTACGATATCCTCTTCTTCTGGGTGGCCCGCATGATCATGCTCGGCATCGAGAACACCGGCGAAATCCCCTTCCACACCGTCTACTTCCACGGCCTCATCCGGGACGACAAGGGCGAGAAGATGAGCAAGACGCGGGGCAACGGCATTGACCCGCTCGTCATGATAAACAGCTACGGCACGGACGCCCTGCGGTTCGCCATCACCACCGGTGTCGGGCCCGGGGCGGACTCGCGTCTTTCGATGGAAAAGATAGAAGCCGGGCGCAACTTCGCCAACAAGCTCTGGAACGCCACGCGCTTCGTGCTCGGCAACCTGGCGGACGATTTTAGCTACACCGCCGCGCAAGCCCTCGGCGGGAGTGCCGTTGAGGACCGCTGGATACTCTCCCGGCTGGACCGCCTGGTGGCGGACGTGACCCGGCTCATGGAGGAGTTCCAGTTCGGTGAAGCGGAACGACAGCTCCACGATTTTCTCTGGAACGAGTACTGCGACTGGTACATCGAGCTCGCCAAGATACGCCAGCAGGCCGGCGACCTCTCACCGCAGCCGGTGCTGCTCCACGTGCTGGAGACCTCCCTGCGGCTGCTCCACCCCTTCATGCCCTTCATCACCGAGGAGCTGTGGCAGAACATCCGGCCGTGTAACCCGGAGCTCACCGAGGAATCAATCATGGTCAGTCCCTACCCGGTCGTCTCCGGGCGGGAGCCGGACACGGACGCCGAGAGTGAAATAGGCCTGGTGACGGACATCATCCGCTCCATGCGCAATATCCGCGCCCAGTACCGGGTGGAGGCCTCCCGCCGCGTGGCGGTCAGCGTCTATGCCGAGGCCGCGCTCGTCCCGGTGCTGCAGAAGTACGCCGCGGCGGTCCGCACGCTGGCCCGGACGGAGCCGCCGGCCTTCATCGCCGGGGAGCCGGACGAGCAGGCCGTCGCCAACGCCGCCGTGGAGCCGATGGCCCGCGCCACCGTCGTCGTGCCCATGGCCAGCATGGTGGACCTCGACGCGGAGAAGAAACGGCTGGAAAAAGACCTGGAGCAGACCGGGGCGGAAGTCACGCGCCTGGAAGCCCGCCTCAACGACCGGAACTTCACCACCAAGGCGCCGGAAGCGGTCGTTGAAAAGGAGCGGCAAAAGCTCTATACTCTGAAAGACAAGCTGGAGAAGCTGCAGCAACAGTACTCGCGGATATAGGAGGTGCCTCCGATGTTCACCAAAGTCCTCGTACCGCTGGATGGCTCCAAGGTAGGTGAAGCCGCGTTCCCTGTCATCGAGCAGCTCGTTGATAAAATGGCCCCCAAGACGCAAGTGGAGGTCATCCTCCTCGGCGTCATCACCCTCCTCCGGCACTGGGTCGTCGTGGGTGAAGCCAGCGCCCCCGTCTCCTATACCGAAGACGAGATGGAGCTCATCAGGAAACGGGTGACGGACTACCTGGAAAAGACCGGCGACAACATGAAGAAGCGCGGCGTCGTCATCTCGACGATGGTGCGCACCGGCAACGCCAGTGAGGAGATACTCAAGGCCGCCGATGAAATCGGGGCCGACCTCATCGCCATGTCCACCCACGGGCGTTCCGGTCTGCGGCGGCTGGCGTTCGGGAGCATCACGGACAAGGTCACCCGGTGCACCAAACTCCCGGTGCTGCTCGTCCGCGCCGCGGAAGGCACCACCAACGAACCCCACCCGGCGCATCACGCCTAGCCGTACCGGCTAGCCGTCGTCCGGGAAGTCCAGGCTCACCGCCAGTACCCGCCGGCCGCCGCGGAGGTCCCACTGCCGCTTGAGGAAGGTGAGGGATTTCCGCGTGTCACTGGCGATGCGGGCCTTTTCCCCGTGCTTGAAGCGGTGCTTGAAGAGCCAGTAGGTAAACTCCTTCTGCTCCGTGAGGGTCGTTGATTTCAGCTGCGGGTAGCGCTTTTCCTTGCGGAAGGCGTGGAGGAGCGTTTCCCGGTCCGCGTCGTAGATGCGGAGGTAGGCGTCCTCGGTGGCGTCGGTGCGGCGCAGGCCGCGGGCCCGCTTCTCTTTCTCGATTTCTTCCTGCACGGCGAGGAGCAGCCCCTCCTCGACCGTGACGCCGTAGAAATAGTTGAGGTACTGCCCGAACTTCCGCTCCCCCATGAGGCGGCGGACCTCGGCCGCGTCCAAGTCGTCCGGGAGGACGCCGGAGAACAGCAGGGCATCGCGCTCGGCGTCGGGGACGAAGCCGGGAGCGGCGCCGATGAGCCGCTCGGCGAGGGCCAGCCAGTCGAACGCTTCCCCGTCAATGAGGTAGCGCCGGTGGCGGCCGTCGTAGTCCTCCGTGGCGCTCGTCCAGCGGCCGATGGCCTCGAGCAGGGCCGGAAACCACGGGTGCCCGGCCAAGAGGGCTTGACGGAAACAGATGATGGCTTCGGCGTCCCCGGGGGCGGTGGCGCCGGTAGCGACGAGCCGGGCGTCTTCCCGGCCCTCCCCGGTATCGGTTACCATCGCATCCCCGCGTTCGTCCACAGCCTACTTCCCGCAGCAATGCTTGTATTTCTTGCCGCTGCCGCAGGGGCAGGGGTCGTTGCGGCCGACCTTTTTACCGCCGACCGTGGCCCTGGCTTTCCGGCTGCCGCGGGCGCCGGAGCCCACCCCCGCCTTGACCATGGGGGATTCCGGCTGCCGGGCGCCCTGCTCGGCGATGCGCACCTTGAAGATGGTGTGGGCTACGTCATGGCGGATGCCGGGCTTAAGCTCTTGCTCGAACATCTGGTGGCCGATGAGCTTGTAGGCGTCCTCGCCCTTCATCTGCTGGAGGCCGGCCCACTGGGCCTGGAGGCGCTGCCGCTCCATGGTGGTGAGGTGCTCCACCCACAGCCGGTCAATAATCTGGAGCATGACGAGGCGTTCCAGCACCCGCATCTTGTCCGGGCCGATGTCCTTTTCGCGCCGGGCGTACTCGTCATGGGCGAGCTGAACGAGGGCCCCTTCCAGCTCTTTCTTGGAAAGCTGCCGGAGGGACGCCTCGGTCATGGCGGGCGGCACCGGGACGATGGTGTTGACGTCCGCCAGCAGGCCGGCGATATCCCAGTCCTCGGCGTAGGCGGCGGCGCAACGCTCATCGAAGGCCGTTTTTATCTCTTCCTCGACGTAGCGGAGGATATTGGAGCGGAGGTCGGCCCCGCCGAGAATCTTGGCGCGCTCCTCGTAGATGAGCTCGCGGTGCCGGTTGACGACGTCATCGTACTCGACGAGGTGTTTGCGCACGTCGAAGTGGTAGCCCTCGACGCGCTTTTGGACGTCGGTGATGGCGTTGGTGATCATCTTGTTCTCGATGGGGGTGTCCTCGTCAATGCCGACCCAGCCCATGACCGTCTTGAGGCGGTCGCCGCCGAAGCGGCGCATGATATCGTCCTCGAGCGAGACGTAGAACCGGCTCTGGCCGGGGTCGCCCTGGCGGCCGGCGCGGCCGCGGAGCTGGTTATCAATGCGCCGGGCCTCGTGGCGTTCCGTGCCGACGATGTGGAGCCCGCCCTTGGCGAGGACCTCGTCATGGGTCTTCCGCCAGGCAGCAAGGGCTTTGTGTTTCTCAATGAGCTCGAATATTTCTTGCCTTAACTTGTCTTCTTTGTGCCTAAATCCTAATATATTTTTAATTTTTTGGACAATATCGGTACTACTCGACTTTTCAAGTTCATGATATTTCTCTTGGAGCTTATTTTCGATTTGTGTTTCGAAATCTAGGAATTTCTGAGTGACTTCGATAGTAATCTCCTTGAGTCGTGCTTCTAAAGGTTGGGTTTCTTCTTGGATTTGACCCAGGGATTTTTCACTATCACGATATAAATTACGAATTCGATCGCCAAGATTTTGAATTTCATCACGTTGCGAAAACAAGGAATCAAGATACTGCTTCTTCCAGATTTCGTATCCAGAATTATTTTTTAAAACAAATTCTGCCTTATCGATGAACTCTTGGATTTTTCTACGGATGAATTCTTGAATGTCTTCTTCTGGATGATAGTCCAGAGGTGCCCCGCCTAAAATAATGTCCACGCCGCGGCCGGCCATGTTGGTGGCCACGGTCACGGCGCCGGGCTCGCCGGCGTGGGCGATGATTTCCGCCTCACGGGTATGCTCCTTGGCGTTGAGGACCTTGCAGTCAACGCCCTGCCGCTTCAGCATGTCATGCAGCAGCTCGGATTTCTCGATGGACACGGTACCCACCAGCACCGGAAGGCCCTGGTCGTGGAGCTCTTTGATCTCCCGGGCCACCGCCCGGAACTTGCCGGCCTCGGTCTTGTAGACCTGGTCCGTCAGGTCTTCCCGTACCATCGGGCGGTTGGTGGGAATCTCGGTGACCTCCAGCTTGTAAATCTTGTAGAACTCCTCGGCCTCGGTGGCGGCGGTACCGGTCATCCCGCCGAGCTTTTCGTACATGCGGAAGTAGTTCTGGATGGTGATGGTGGCGTAGGTCTTGGACTCTTCCTGGACCTTGACGTGCTCCTTGGCCTCGATGGCCTGGTGCAGGCCCTCGGAGTAGCGGCGGCCGAGCATCTTGCGGCCGGTGAACTCGTCCACGATGACGATTTCCGCCTCCCCGCCGCTCCGGTCCACGACGTACTGGTGGTCCCGCTTGTAGAACTCCTTGGCGCTGAGGGCGTTGCGGAGGTGGAGCATCAGCGTCGAGTTGCTGTACAGGTCATCGCCGGACTGGAGCAGGCCCTCGCGGTGGAGCAGGCGCTCGACCTTCTCCCAGCCTTCCTCGGTGAGGTCCGCGGTGCGCTCCTTGAGCAGGATCTCGTAGTCGGCACCCTCGCGGAGGCCGGTCACCAGCCGGGCGAAGATGCTGTACATCTGGCCGGCCTGCTCGTCCGGGGCGCTGATGATGAGCGGCGTGCGCGCCTCGTCAATGAGCAGGTTGTCCACCTCGTCGACGATGGCGTAGTAGAGGGGCCGCTGGACGCAGCGGGAGAGGTCCACCACCATGTTATCGCGGAGGTAGTCGAAGCCGAACTCGGAGCTGGTGCCGTAGGTGACGTCGGCGCGGTAGGCCTCGGCGCGGGTGATGGGCCGGTAGTGAGGCCAGGGCGCGGGGGACTCTTTATACTCGGGGTCGAAAATCCGGGCCGGCTGCATCTCGTCCGGGTTCTGCATGGGGTAGATGCTGGCGACGCTCACGCCGAGGGCGTGGAAGACGGGGCCCATCCAGTACGGGTCGCGGCGGGCGAGGTAGTCGTTCACGGTGACGAGGTGGGCGCCCCGGCCGGTGAGCGAGTTGAGGTAGAGGGGGAAGGTGGCGGTCAGTGTCTTACCCTCGCCGGTGCGCATCTCGGCGATTTTCCCCAGGTGCAGGGTAATGGCACCGATGAGCTGGACATCGAAGGCGCGCAGGCCGAGCGTCCGCTTGGCGGCCTCGCGGAGGGCGGCGTAGGCGTCCGGCAGGAGATCGAGCAGCGCGTCTTCTTCCTCCTTGCGCAGGTCCTTCTGGACCTGCAGGATGCGATCCTCGGCGCGGCGACACTGTTTTTCCGCCTCATCACGAGCGAAGTCGAGTTCGGCGTCCGCCAGGCACTGTTTGGCTTCCTCGAGGTCCCTGCGGGCCTCGTCCATCCTCGGCTGCACGCCGGAGGTCATTTCCCGGAGGCGTTCCTTGAACTCCGCCGTCTTGGCGCGGAGCTCGTCATTGCCGAGGCGCTCGTACGCCTCTTCAAGGTCGTTGATTTCGTCAACGTAGGGCTGGAGGCGCTTCAGTTCTTTCTCGTTGGAATCAAAAAGGCCGCTAAACAGCTTCATCGTTATCACTCACAATCAGGGCTCTGGCCTGCTCGGCGACGTTCTCGAGGACCATGACCCGCACCTCGGCCAGACCGTCGAGGGTGAACATATGGACGGAGGGAGCGCTGTTGGACTGGAGGACGCTGGCGATGCCGTAGCTTTCCAGCAGTCCCTTGATGACCTGGGCTTCCATCTCGGTACGGGCCTTGTAGACCTCTACCATTTTCGCGTCGCTAGGCAAACATGGCTCCGACGGACTGCCCGGTGTGGATGCGGCGGATAGCCTCCCCGAGCAGGGGTGCGATGGGCAGCACCGTCAATTTATCTTTCAGTTTCCCGTTCTTGACGGGAACGGTATCGGTGACCATGACCTCGACGAGGGGGCTGGCGGCAATGCGGTCAACGGCCGGGCCGGAGAAGATGGGGTGGGTGGCGCAGGCGTGGACCTCCCTGGCGCCGTTGGCCAGCAGGGCGGTGACGACGCCGGTCATGGAGCCGGCGGTGTCAATCTCGTCGTCCACGATGAGGGCGACCTTCTTCTCCACGTTGCCGATGATGTTGAGGCTCTCCGTCCTGTCGTTATTGCCGAGGCGGCGTTTCTCCATGATGGCGAGGGGGGCCAGAACCCGGGCGGCGACATCGCGGGCGCGTTTGGTGGCCCCGATGTCCGCCGCCACCACGACGAGGTCCTGGTAGGTACGCTCCCGGACGGCATCGCTCAGCACACCGACGGCGGTGAGCTCGTCCACGGGGATATTGAAGAACCCCTGTATCTGGGAAGAGTGGAGGTCCACGGTGAGGACGCGGTTGGCGCCGGCCACCGTCACCAGGTCGGCGACGAGCCGGGCGGTGATGGGCACGCGGGGCTGGTCCTTGCGGTCGCTCCGGCCGTAGCCGAAGTACGGGATGACGGCGGTGATGCGGGCGGCGGAGGCCCGTTTCATGGCGTCAATCATGATGAGGAGCTCGACGAGGTTGTTGTTGACCGGCGTGGAAAGCGGCTGGACGATGAAGGTATCCCGCTCGCGGACGTTCTCCAGGATGCGGACGAAGGTATTTTCATTGCTGAACTGGAACACCTCGCACTTGCCGAGGGGGATGCCCAGGTAGTCCGTGATCGCGTTGGCCAGGGCGGGATGCGCGTTCCCGGAAAACACTTTCAGTTCGTCCATGGGGCTCTCCTTTCCGATCCACCGATACCGATACATTCTAAATTATAACACGAACGAGCGCCAAGCTCATCCGCCTGAGACGGGCGAACCGGGCCGCAGCAGTTCTTTCAGCGTTCTGAGATTGACGACGTCTTCCCGGTTGTAGGCCTTGAGCTTTTCCAGAGCATCGAGGTCGAACGTCTCCACGTAGCGCCACCAGAGACGGACGGCTTCCAGGCCGTTGACGTCCGGGAGCTCGCGCCGGATGCCGAGCTGGCGCTCCACGGCCTTGAGGCCGCCGCGGAGGTTGTTCCGCCAGCAATCGAACATGAGATCGCGGTGGCGATAGCGTGTTTCCAGGTTAACGCCGACGCACCGGTGGATGAAGGGGAGGTCGAACCGGTGGCCGTTGTAGGTGTAGATGACGGGGATGCCTTCGAGGGCTTCGAGAATGTTGTCCGCCGTGTTCTCCCGCCCGATGAGCTGGACGCAATCGTCGGCCCCGGGCGCCCACCGGTAGATGCCGGTCACGGTAATCTCGCAGTCGTCCGGGCTGAGGCCGGTGGTCTCGATATCCAGGTAGGCTTCTTCGGCTGGCATCGGTCCTTCCCTAGGGGGGGCATTTCCCGCAGACGGACCGGAAGAGGGTGGTGGAGAGGTAGCGGTCGCCGCGGTCGGGAAGAATGGTAACGATGGTGCCCTTCTTCATGGTGCGGGCGAGCTTGAGGGCGCCGGCGACGGCGGCGCCGCTCGACATGCCGGCGAAGATGCCTTCCCGCACGGCGAGCAGCCGGGCCGTCTCGAAGGCGTCACCGTCCTCGATGGTGAGCTTGTCGTCATAGGCGCTGCGGTCATGGATGCCGGGGACGCGGCTCTCGGTCAGGTTCTTGAGCCCCTGGATGGTGTGACCGACGCCCGGCTCCACGCCGACGACGGTGATGGCGGGGTCTTTTTCCTTGAGGAAGCGCCCGACGCCGATGAGCGTGCCGGTGGTGCCCATGCCGGCCACGAAGGCATCAACGTGCCCGTCCAACTGCCGCCAAATCTCCGGGCCGGTCGTCTCGTAGTGGGCGAGGATGTTGTTGGGGTTATCGAACTGGTTGGGCATGAAATACCTGTCCGGCTCGGCGGCGAGGGCCTCCTGGGCGCGGTTGATGGCGCCGTCCACGGCTTCCTTGGCGGGGGTCAGCACCACCTCCGCCCCGAAGGCCTGCAGAATAAGCTGGCGTTCCACGCTGACGCACTCCGGCATGAAGAGCTTGACCTTGTAGCCCTTGGCGGAGCCTATCATGGCGATGGCGATGCCGGTGTTGCCGGAGGTGGGCTCGATGATGGTCTTGGAGGGGTCGAGCTGGCCGGCCGCCTCCGCCCGGGAAATCATGTAGTAGGCCGGGCGGTCCTTGACGGAGCCGCCGGGGTTGCTGCCCTCCAGCTTGACGTAGATATCCACGCCGGGGACGTCGTTAATGTGGGCCAGCCGCACCAGCGGCGTGTTGCCGATGCAGTCCAGGACACCCTGTTTTTCGCCGATGGACGTCATACTACCTTACCTTCAGTCGTCAATGCCGGGAACCGGGAAGCCCCGGCTCATTTCGGCAATTTCCTTTCTCACCGATTGGCGGATGGCCGCGTCGGCGGGACGGGCAATGACGCGGTCAATGAACCCGGCGATACGTTCCATTTCGTCCTTGCCCATGCCGCGGGCGGTGACGCCGGGCGTGCCGAGCCGCATGCCGCTCGTCACTTTGGGGGGGCGCTCATCGAAGGGGATGGCGTTGCGGTTGACGACGATGCCGGCCGCGCCGAGAATCTGCTCCGCCTGGAGGCCGGTGACGCCCTTGCTGGTCAAATCAATGAGCATGAGGTGGTTGTCCGTGCCGCCGGAGAAGAGCTGGTAGCCGAGGGCCTTGAGGGCGTCCGCCAGTGCCAGGGCGTTCTCCAGGATACGTTTCTGGTAGGCGGCGAACTCCGGCTTCATGGCCTCCAGGAAGGCGACCGCCTTGCCGGCCACGACGTGCATGAGCGGCTTGCCCTGGGCCTGGGGGAAGACGGCGGCGTCCACCTTACGGGCCATCTCGCCGGTGCAGAGTATCATGCCGCCGCTGGGGCCGCGGAGGGTCTTGTGGGTGGTGCTCGTTATCACGTCCGCGTAGGGCACGGGGCTGGGGTGCAGCCCGGCCGCCACGAGGCCGGCGATGTGGGCCATGTCCACCATGAGCCGGGCGCCGACGGAGTCCGCGATGCGGCGGAACCACTCGAAGTCAATGATGCGCGGGTAGGCGGTAGCCCCGGCCACGATGAGCTTCGGCCGGTGTTCCCTGGCGAGCCGTTCCACCTCCGGGTAGTCAATGCGGCCCGTCTCCCGGCTGACGCCGTAGGGCACGAACTTGTAGGACTTGCCGCTGACGTTGACCGGGGAGCCGTGGGTCAGGTGGCCGCCGTGGGCCAGGTTCATGGCCATGACGGTATCGCCGTAGCCGACGAGGGCGTAGTAGGCGGCGGTGTTGGCCTGGGAGCCGCTGTGGGGCTGGACGTTGGCGTGGTCCGCCTTGAAGAGCTCTTTGGCGCGCTCGATGGCCAGGTTCTCGATGATGTCCACGTTCTCGCAGCCGCCGTAGTAGCGCCGTCCCGGGTAGCCTTCCGCGTACTTATAGGTAAGGAACGAGCCCTGCGCCTCGAGGACGGCGCGGCTCGTGTAGTTCTCCGAGGCGATGAGGTTGACGATCTCTTTCTGGCGGGCCTTTTCGCACTCGATGGCGCGGCTGACGTCAGGATCGGTCCGGGAAAGGTAACTCATGACGGCGCGACTCCTCGGTGGGGAAATTCCGGATACGTTCATAGTCTACAACCGGGCCTCCGACAGTGTCAATTTGAAAATGTCGCACTTTCCGTACCTAAAACGCCCCCGCCGGCCGCCTGAAACCCGCTCGCGGCAGGGGCCGGGAAATGCTTGACAAAGGGTGGGGGCGTTCCTATAATAAAGAAAAACCCCCGTGTCCCTTTGTCATTCCCCTTTTTCGTGTACCGTGTTATCAGGCTTGCCAGAGGCACCAGTTAACATCCCGTTCCACCTCCCTAGCATTTTTCCAAGGTTCGCACTGGGAGCAATCCAGGCGTTTGGAGCAGGTTCTCGTATATGCCGAAATACATCTTCGTGACCGGAGGCGTGGTCAGTTCCGTCGGTAAGGGCATCGCCGTCGCGTCTATCGGGTCCATCCTCAAAGCCCGCGATATCTCCGTCGCCGCCATGAAGCTGGACCCGTACCTCAACGTTGACCCCGGCACGATGTCGCCCTACCAGCACGGCGAGGTGTTCGTGACCCGGGACGGCGCCGAGACGGACCTCGACCTCGGCAACTACGAGCGGTTCATTGACAGCGAGGTGACGCGGGACTCCAACATCACCTCCGGCCAGATTTACAGCAGCCTCATCACCAAGGAGCGGCGCGGGGATTTCCTCGGCGGCACGATACAGATAGTGCCCCACCTGACCAATGAAATCAAGAGCCGCTTCCTGAAGCACGCCGAGGACACCAAGGCGGACGTCATCCTCATCGAGATAGGCGGCACCGTGGGCGACATCGAGGGCCAGCCCTTCCTGGAAGCCGCCCGCCAGATGCGCAACGACGCCGGCCGCAACAACGTCCTCTACATCCACGTCACCTTCCTGCCCTATCTGGAGTCAACCGGCGAGCTCAAGACGAAACCCACCCAGCACAGCGTCAACGAGCTGCGGCGCATCGGCATCCAGCCGGACGTCATCATCTGCCGCGCCGACCACGAGATTTCCGAGAACCTCTGCGAGAAGATCTCCCGCTTCTGCGACGTACCTGTCGGAGGGGTCATCCCGCTGCCGACGGTGGACACGATTTACTCCATCCCCGGGATGCTGGAAGACATGGGGCTCGGGGCGACCATCGTGGACCGGCTGGGGCTGGAAGAAAAGCGGCCGCCGGACCTCTCCCAGTGGGCCCACCTGGTGGAGCGCATCCAGGAGCCCAAGGAGCCGGTGACCATCGCCCTCGTCGGCAAGTACGTGGAGCTGAACGACGCCTACTACTCCGTCCGCGAGGCGCTCTACCACGCGGCGCTCTACAACGACCGCGAGCTGAACCTGATCTGGATGCACTCCGAGGAAATCGAGGAGCAGGGCCCGGAGCACCTCCTCCAACACGCCCAGGGCATCATCGTGCCGGGCGGCTTCGGGGAGCGCGGCATCGAAGGGAAAATCAAGGCGGCCAGGTACGCCCGGGAGAACGACCTACCGTACCTGGGGCTGTGCCTGGGGCTGCACGTCATGGTCATCGAGTTCGCCCGGCTCGTCTTCAACTCGCCGGAGCCGCACTCGACCGAGTTCAAGCCGGACACGCCCTACCCGGTCATTGACTACATGACGGAGCAGAAACGCCTGACGGAAAAGGGCGCCACGATGCGGCTCGGCAACTACCGCTGCCAGCTCGTGCCGGGCACGCTGGCGGGCAACGCCTACGGGACGGACGAGGTGGTCGAGCGGCACCGCCACCGGCTGGAGTTCAACAACGCCTACCGCGACCAGCTCGGCGCGGCCGGGATGGTGTTCAGCGGCATCTCGCCGGAGACGAATCTGGTGGAAATCTGCGAGATTTCCGGCAAACGATGGATGCTCGGCTGCCAGTTCCACCCGGAGTTCCTCTCCCGCCCGCAGCGGCCGCACCCGCTGTTCCGTGATTTTGTGAGCGTGGCCAAGGACACCCTGCGCGAAGGCGACCAGCCCCCGCTGCCGCTGGCGCAGTAACCCGGAGGTAAAGCGACCGTGCAACTATTCATAGATACCGCCAACATCGAACAAATCAGACAGGCCGCCGAGCTCGGCATCATCAGCGGCGTGACGACGAACCCGTCGCTGCTGTCCAAGGAAGGCAGCGCGGACTACGAGTCCGTGACGCGGGAGATATGCGGCATCGTGGACGGGCCGGTGTCCGTGGAGGTGCTCTCCGAGGAGGCCGACGCCATGATAGCCGAGGCCCGCGTCAAGGCGGGCTGGGCGCCCAACGTCAACATCAAGGTGCCCATCACCGCGGATGGCCTGCGGGCCACCTCCGTACTGGCGGCGGAGGGGATCGACGTCAACATGACGCTGTGCTTCTCGGCCAACCAGGCGCTGCTCGGGGCGCTGGCCGGGGCGACCTACGTCAGCATTTTCATCGGCCGGCTGGACGATGCCGGCCACGACGGCATGCAGGTCGTCTACGACACGCTGGACATCCTGGACAACTATCCCGACCTGAACACGCAGGTCATCGCCGCCAGCATCCGCAACCCGCTCCACGTGACGAACGCCGCGCTGGCGGGAGCGGACGTAGCCACGGTACCGTACAACGTCCTGACCCAGATGATAGCCCACCCGCTGACGGACGTGGGCATCAAGCGGTTCCTGGCGGACTGGGAAAAAGTAGCCAAGCGGCGGGATTAAGAGAAAGGAAGAGGAAGTATTCTCCCGTCCCGTCCGGGAACGGGACTCCGGTGAGGTGGAATCATGAACATGTCCATAACGGACCTCGAAAACAAAACCAAGGAAGAGCTCATCGAGCTGGCCAAGGAAAAGGGCATCCATAACCCGCAGCCCATGAAGAAGCATGATATCATCATGAAAATCCTTGAGAACCACTCGGACGAGCAGGGCAACATTTTCTGCAAGGGCGTGCTGGAAATCATGAGCGACGGCTACGGCTTCCTGCGGCAGGAGAGCCTGCTGCCGAGCCAGACGGACGTCTACATCGCGCCGTCGCAGATACGGCGCCTCGGCCTGCGCAACGGTGACCTCGTCACCGGGCAGGGCCGCCCGCCCAAGAGCAACGAGAAGTATTTCAGCCTGCTCCAGGTACTCGCCATCAACGACATGGACCCGGAGCTCATCAAGAACCGCAAGCCGTTCGGGTCGCTGACGCCCACCTTCCCGGACGATCTCATCAACCTGGAGCACGACCCGTCCGACCTTTCCACCCGCCTCATCAACCTCATCGCGCCCATGGGCCGCGGCCAGCGCGGCCTCATCGTGGCGCCGCCCAAGACCGGCAAGACGCTGCTGCTGAAGTCCATCGCTAAGGCGATTACGGACACCTACGACGACATCTACCTCATGGTCTGCCTCATCGGCGAGCGGCCGGAGGAAGTCACCGACATGCGCCGCTCGGTAAAGGGCGAGGTCGTGGCGGCCACCTTCGACGAGATGGTGGAGAACCAGACCCGCGTCGCCGAGCTCGGGCTGGAGCGGGCCAAGCGCCTCGTCGAGAGCGGCAAGGACGTCGTCATATTGCTCGACGGCATCACCCGTCTCACCCGCGCCTACAACCTGGCCATGCCTTCGAGCGGCCGCACCCTGTCCGGCGGCATCGACCCGGCGGCGCTCCACCCGGCCAAGCGGTTCTTCGGCGCGGCCCGCAACACGGACGAAGGCGGCAGCCTGACCATACTGGCCACCTGCCTCATTGATACCGGCAGCCGCATGGACGACCTCATCTACGAGGAGTTCAAGGGCACCGGCAACATGGAGCTCCACCTCGACCGGCGGCTCTCGGAGCGCCGCACGTTCCCGGCGATGGACATCCAGCGGAGCGGCACCCGCCGCGAGGAGCTGCTGCTTTCCGAAGAGCAGCTCAAGCAGATATGGCTGCTGCGGCGCATGGTGAGCATCATCGCGTCCGACGCCAATAACTTCGTTGACGCCGCCGAGCGCATTCTCGACCGGATGCGCAAGACCAAGACCAACGCCGAGTTCCTGGCGGGCCTCAACCGGGAGATGTAGCGCGATGCAGCAGATACGGAAGACCTACAAGGACCTCAACCCGGAACTCCTGCTGGCGGAGATACGGGAGTTCGTGCTGGCGATGGGGCTGAAAATCACCTCTTCCAAGCAGGAGACATACCTGCTGCCGGACGATTCCGCCAACTTCGGGACGCGCGGCACGCTGGTGTTCGGTGACGCCGAGGGTAAGAAGCAGGAATGCCTCCGCGTCCACATCGTCGGCTCGATGATGGAGGAGACGAAGCTCCTCATTGACGTGGACGAAACGTGCTTCGAAGAGGCGAAGCTGACCTCGCTCCAGCAGGACATTGACTTCATCTTCGGCGCGCGGGAGGCGGGCTAGCTCCGGGGGGGCGGAGCGGCACCCTTGCCCTTTAACCTTTGACGTCCCTTACAGCCCCTCGATGAGGCGGTACATTTTCTCGTAAGCCGTCTCGAAGTCCGGTGCCTTCGTCGCCAGCTTCTTTTTCAAGGCCCGCATCCGCCGCGCGAAGCCCGCGCGGTCGCCTTTCGCCACCAGGTCCGCCCAGGCCGCCGTCTTTTCCCCGAACTGTTTTTCGTAGTGGGTGACCCGCGGCAGGCTCATCTGGATGGAGGCGTAGAGGTCCGGGTCCTCGGAGAGGACGCTCTCCACGAGCGTCAGCAGCACCTTGTAGGTGGAGCTCCCGGCGGCGTCCATGGCGTGAAGTTTGCCAGCCCCGAGCAGCGTGTCCGCCGTGACGAGGGCGATGAAGTGGGAGAGACCCAGAATCAGGCTCATCATCTCGTCGTGCTCCGCGGGGGACATGAGGGAGACGCGGGCGTCCCGCCGGACGAGAAAGTCCCGCACCCGCTCCGCCAGGACCGTCTCTTCCGGGGACGTGGGGGTGAGGACGACGTTTTTGCCGGCGATGCTGCGGGCCCCCGGCCCGAACAGGGGGTGCGCCCCGAGCACGGTGGCGCCGGGCAGGAGCCGGTGCATGACGGCCACCGGCACGGTCTTGGTGGAGGTGACATCGAGGACGGGCTGGCCGGGCCGGACGTGGGGGGCCAGGCCGGCGACGGCGCCCTCGAAGGCCTCGACGGGCACCGCGATAATGACGTAGTCCGCCCCGGCGAGGGCTTCCGCGTTGGAGCGAGCGGCCGGCAGGCCGAGTGCGGCGGCGGCTTCCTTGAGAGCAGCGGTGTCGGTGTCCGTCAGGACGACCTCGTAGCCGTTCTCTTTCAGGAAGGCGGCCAGCCAGCGGCCCATCTTGCCCGCCCCGCCGATGACGGCAAACCGTGCCATGGCTACTTCGACCGGGGGTAGGAGCCGAGGATTTTCACGAAGACGGAGTGCTCCTCGAGGGCCTTGAGCGCCTCGGCGAGGTCTTTGTCCTCGCGGTGGCCGGAGACGTCCATGTAGAAGTTGTACTCCCACGGCTGGTTGCGGGTGGGGCGGGACTCCAGCTTGGTGAGGTTGACGTTGCGGGCGGCGAACTCCTTGAGGCAGTCGTAGAGGGCGCCCGGCTTGTGCTTGAGGGAAAAGACGATGGAGGTCTTGTCGTTGCCGGTCGGCAGGGCGTCCTCCTTGGAGAGCACGAAGAAGCGGGTGAAGTTGTGGGGGTTGTCCTCTATCTCCCGGGCGAGGATTTTCATACCGTAGAGCCCGGCGGCGTGCTCGCTGGCCACGGCGGCGGCATTTTTCAGCCCCTGCTCCTTAATCATCTTGACGCTGCCGGCGGTATCCGACGAGGGGACGAGCTCCGCGTTGAGGTGTTTGAGGAAAGTGCGGCTCTGGCCGAGCGCCTGCGGGTGGGAGTAGATGAGGCGGACGGAGTCCAGCGTGGCGCCCTCCGGCGCGACGAGACAGTGGCTGATGCGCAGCTCGGTCTCGCCGCAGACCATAATGGGGGTATCGAGGAGCAAATCGTAGGCGCGGGTGATGCTGCCTTCGAGGGAGTTCTCCACCGGCACGAGGGCGAACGGCGCCGCGGACGTTTCCACGGCCTCGAAGACCTCGTCGAGGGTCTCGCAGGGCAGGCCGCGGGTGGACGGGCCGAAGAACCGCACCGCCGCCTCCTCCGTGTAAGCGCCCGCCTCACCCTGAAAGGCGACGGAGACGCCCTGCACCTTCTTGGAGGCATCGAACACCTGCCGGTAGATGGCCTCGACGTCACTCGGGCTGATGCCCTTCTCGCGGGCCAGCTCGCGGACGCGCCGCAGCACCGTTTTCTCCCGCTCCCGGTCCTCGATGACCTGCCTGGTCGCCTGCTTGCCCTTGCCGATCTCGATGGAGACCTGCTGGCGGCTGGCGATGAGCTCGACGATCTGCCGGTCTATCTCGTCTATCTGCTTGCGCAGCTCGTCCAGATTCATGCGGTAATCCTCGGGACGGCGCCGGCGCGGAGGACGAAGTCCGCCAGCGTGACGGCGATCATGGCCTCGACCGCGGCGACCGCCCGCGGGACGATGCAGGCATCGTGCCGGCCGCCGACGGCGACGGTCGTTTCCTCCATGGTGGCCATATTGACCGTCTTTTGCTCCCTGGCGATGGACGGCGTCGGCTTGACGGCCACGCGGACGACGAGCGGACTACCGCTCGCGAGCCCGCCGAGCACGCCGCCGGCGTTATTGGTGGCGGTGGCAATCTTGCCGTCCCGCACGATGAAGGCATCGTTGTTTTGAGAACCCTTCAGCCGGGCGGCGCCGAAGCCGGCCCCGAAGGCCACCCCCTTGACGGCGGGGACGGAGAAGAGGGCCCTGGCAAGCTCGCCGTCGAGGGTATCGAAGTACGGCTCGCCGAGGCCGACCGGCAGGTTAACGGCCATCCCCTCGACGACACCGCCGAGGCTGTCGCCATCTTTGCGGGCTTGCTCAATGAGTTTGTTCATCTTCGCGGCCGCTTCAGCATCGGCACAGCGGAGGGGGTCGGTGGCGGACGCCTTGACGGCGTTGAAATCAGCCGGTTTCGCCTCGATGCCGCCAATCTCGACGGTGTGGGCGGCCACTTCCACCCCGATGGTGCCGAGCAGCTGCCTCGCCACCGCGCCAGCCATGACGCAGGCGGCCGTCATGCGCCCGGAGAACTGGCCGCCGCCGCGGGCATCGTTGAAGCCGCCGTACTTGAGGCGGGCGGTGTAATCGGCGTGGCCGGGCCGGGCGAGGTCTTTTATCCGTTCGTAGTCGGTATCGTCAACATCCCGGTTCCAGATGACGAGCGTCAGCGGGGCGCCGGTGGTACGGCCCTGGTGGAGGCCGGAGAGGATCTCGACCCTATCGGCCTCGGCGCGGGCGGTGGCCGCCGGGCCACCAGTGGGGCGGCGTTTGTCCACGTCCGCCTGGACAGCTTCGACCGTCAGGGGCAGACCGGGCGGGCAGCCGTCCACGATGGCGCCGACGCAGCGCCCGTGGCTCTCCCCGAACACGGTGACGACGAAGGCCCGGCCGAAGCTATTCATCGGTGGTCATCTCCGCGCCGACGGCCTTCATATTTTCCCAGAAATCCGGGAACGTCTTGGCGACGCACTCCGCGCCGTCAATAACGACCTTGCCGAAGGTAGTCTCGTTGATAGTCTCGCCGCCGATGATGGCGCCGAGGACGCCGAAGGCCATGGCGATGCGGTGGTCGCCGAAGCTGTTGATGACGACGGGTTCGACATCAGCCACCGCCTCCTCCTTCTCTCCCTCTTCCTCTTCTTCCTCGTAGGCGCCCTCCACCTTTTTCTGCGTCCGGATGCCGGTAATGGTGAGGCGGTCCTGGACTTCCACCACCGGGATACCGAGGCGTTCCAGCCCCTGCCGGACGGCGGTGATGCGGTTGGACTCCTTGATGCGGGCCCGCTCAATGCCGGTGAGCTCGGTGACGCCGTCGGCGAGGGCGGCCAAAACGCTTACCGTCGGCAGCAGGTCAATGCAGTCGGACATATCGGCGTGGATGGCGTGGAGCGGCCGCTCGCTGACGGTGACGGCCCGCCCCTTGACCCGGATCAGCGCGCCCATGCCGCGGATGTAGTCTACGATAACGCGGTCGCCCTGGAGGCTGCCGGTCCGCAGGTTTTCCACGGTAACGCCCTCGGAGGCGGTGCCGAGGGCCAGGAAATAGGAGGCCGAGGACCAATCGCCCTCGACGGCGAAACTGCACGGCGTGTAGCGGCCGCGCGTCACCACGAAGCGGTCCACCAGCGACTTCACGTTGACGCCGAACTGCCGGAGGGCCCAGAGCGTCATCAGCACGTAGGGCCGCGAGGCGAGCGGCGTCGTCAGCTTGATGCTAACCTCTTTCTGGGCGAACGGCGCGATGAGCATGAGCGCCGAGATGAACTGGGAGCTGATATTGCCGGGGATACTGGTGACGCCGCCCTTGAGCACGCCGCCCTCCACGGTCACCGGCGGCGTCGTCTTGCCCTCCATATCACAGGTAACGCCGAGCTTGCGGAGTGCCTCGATGAGGGACTTCACCGGCCGCTGCGTGAGCGACGGCCCCCCGACGATGCGGTGCTTGCCGGGGATGAGGCCGCAGATGGCGGCGATGAAGCGGAGCGTGGTGGCGGACTCGCCGCAGTCCAGCTCCTCGTTGGAGGCGCGGAAGGTACCGCCCTCGACCGTCCAGACGCCCACGTCCTGGATGATGCCGATGCCGAGCTGGCGCAGGACCCGCGCCGCCGCCTCGGTATCCTCACTGACGAGGGGGTTCTCGATTCGGCTCGTCCCCTTGCTCAGCGCGGCGCCCATGAGGGCGCGGATGGTGAGGCTCTTCGAAGCCGGTACGGTGACCGTCCCCTTGACATCGCTCTTGCCTAACGTTACTCGCATTACACTTGCAGTTTCCTTCTAATCTCCAGGACGACCTCGTCCGGGGTGCGCCGCGTGGTGGACACCGTCACATCCGCCGCCTGCCGGTAGAGCGGACGCCGCTCCGCCAGCAGCCGGGCCACCGCTATCGCCGGGTCCGCCCCGGCCAGCAGGGGCCGCGTGGCGCCGTCCTGCCGGGTCCTTTTTAAGATAACCTGACGCGCCGCCGTCAGCACTACTATCTCCGCGCTCTCATGGAGACGGACAATGTTCATTGTAGCCAGAACCACCCCGCCACCGCAAGCGATGACCGTGTTCCGCCGCCCGGCGGCCTCGGCCACGGCGGCCGCCTCCCGTTGCCGGAAACCGGCCTCGCCCTCGCGCCGGAATATCTCCGGGATGGACAGCCCGGCCTTTTCGGCGATGACGGCGTCAAGCTCCAGAAAATCCTTACCCGTGACTTCCGCCAGCCGCCGCCCGACGACCGTCTTGCCGGTGCCCATGAACCCGATGAGGGCAATGTTAGTCTTCACGGTCCCGCAGCAGGTCCAGAACGGTAGCCCGCATCAGGTCGAACGGCGCCGCCGCGCCGGTCCACAGCTGGAAGCCGAGCGCCCCCTGCCAGGCCAGCATCTCCACGCCGCTCACGGTGGCCGCCCCGGCCGTCTCCGCCGCCGCGAGGAGGGCCGTCTTGACCGGGTTGTAGACGATATCGCAGACGGTCAGGTCCGCCCTCAGCAGCCGCGCCGGGACGGGGCTGGACAGGTTGTCCGGGCTCATGCCGACACTCGTGGTGTTGACGAGGATGTGGGCGTCCCGCAGGGCTTCTTCCAGGGCGCCGTCCTCCAAAGCGTAGTACGGCACCCGCCGGCCGAAATCATCCTCCATCATCTCGGCGAGCCCCCCGGCGGCGGCCGGAGTACGGTTGAGCACGGTCAGGCAGGCGCCTTCCCGCGCCAGGACGTAGGCGACGGCCCGCGCGGCGCCCCCCGCCCCGACGATAACGACGTTCCGCTGCGCCACCGGGATGTGCCGCTCCGTCAGCGAGCGGAGGAAGCCCTCGGCGTCCGTGTTATAGCCGCGCATCTCGCCCTCGTTGTTGACGACGGTGTTGACGGCGCCGATGTGCTCGGCGAGCGTATCCAAGCCGTCGAGGAACGGGATGCAGGTCACCTTGTGGGGAATGGACACGTTGAAGCCGCGGACGTTGAGGGCCCGCAGGCCGTCCAGAGCGTTGGGCAGGTCCACCGGCTCCACCAGAAACGGCACGTAGACGTAGTCCAGCCCGAGGGACCGGAAGGCGGCGTTGTGCATGGCCGGTGACATGGTGTGCGCCACCGGCGAGGCGATGAGACCGCAGACCCGGGTCCTCCCGGTAATGACCTCGTTACTCATGGCCCAGCGTCCGGTACAGCTCTCTCATTTCCGCCGCCGTCACCTGCCCCGGGGCGGACTCGCGGCCCGCCGCCGCGGCGGCGAAGGTGAAGCAGGCGCCGGCCAGCGGGGCCAGCACCCGCGACAGCCTCCCGGTCTCGCCCATGGCGAAGGCGACGAGGTCGAACCCCGGAAAAGCGCGGAGCAGCCTGAGCACCGTGATATTGTCATCGAACGACCGGGCGGCAGTGACGACCTTGCCGATATCCGCCCCGGCCGCCCGCATCCGTTCCACGATGGCCTCCAGTTCCTCCAGCGGCGGCGTTCTTTCCATATTATGATAGGAGAACAGCCACAGGCCGCGCGATTTGCCCCGCCTGAGCAGGTTCGGGAGGCCCGGCGCGTCGAGCTCGATATCCACGATGGCGGCGCCGAGGTCGAGGGCGGCCAGGAGCTCGTCAACGCGGTCGTCCTCGCTCCCCGGCCAGGCCCCGCCCTCCTCGCGGCGCCGGTTGGTGGCTACCCAGGGGCGCCGCAGCCGCCCCGCCACTTCCCGCCAGCCGGGACCGATGAGGTCAATGCGGACCTCGTAGTAGTCCGTCAGCGGCTCGACGGCCGTGATGACGGCGGGGTCGTCGTTCGTGAGCGCCACGCAGATGCGCGGCCTAGACCCAGCCACGGAGCACCTCCTCCACCACGTCCGGGTCCACGCCGTCGGTCACGAAGGCGTGTCCCAGGGAGCGGAGCAGCACGAAGCGCACCCGGTCCCGGCGGACCTTCTTATCGTGGCGCATGGCCTCCACCACGGCCAGCTTGTTGACGTCCGGCAGGCGGACCGGCAGCCCGGCCCGGCCGATGAGGTCTTCCAGGCGCGCGGCGTCGTCTTCCGCCAGGTAGCCGAGGCGGCTCGAGAGCTTGGCCGCCGCCACCATGCCGATAGCCACCCCCTCGCCGTGGCGGAGCCTGAAACCGGTGACCGCCTCCACGGCGTGGCCCACGGTATGGCCGAAGTTGAGTATCTCCCGCAGGCCGGTCTCCTTCTCGTCCTTGCCGACCACCTCCGCCTTGATACGGACGTTGTCCACGACCATCGCCTGGAGGATTTTCTCGTCGAGCTCCAGGACGAGCGGCAGGTTCTTCTCCAGGAAATCGAAGAACGGGCGGCTCCGGATGGCGGCGTGCTTGATGACCTCCGCCAGGCCGTTGACGAGCTCCGCCTTCGGCAGAGTGCGGAGGGTGTCCGTATCCGCGATGACGAGGCGGGGCTGGTAGAACGAGCCCACCATGTTCTTCATCTCCCCGAGGTCCACCGCCGTCTTGCCGCCGACGCTACTGTCCACCTGGGCGAGGAGGGTCGTCGGCACCTGGACGAGCGGCAGGCCGCGCAGGTAGGTGGCCGCCACGAAGCCGGCCAGGTCACCCACCACGCCGCCACCGAGGGCGAAGACCGGCGTGGTGCGCTCCGCGTAGACCTTGGCGAGCTGACCGTAGAGCCGGGCGGCGCTATCGAGCGTCTTCTGGGACTCGCCGGGCGGCACGGCGAGCGTGGTGACGTCAAAGCCGGCCTGCCTGAGCCCCCGGTCCAGCGGCGCGGCGTGGAGGTCCCGGACAGTTTTGTCCGTGATGATGACGGCCCGGCCGCCGTAGCCGGCCTGTTTCATCCAGAGCCCGGCCCGTTCCAGCAGGCACGAGCCGACGCGGATTTCGTAGCTGGCGGGGCCAAGGTCAACGTTCACCTTTCTCATTGGTGCCATTGTACCGTCACGGGGGTTTTGATGCAATAACCGGCGGCCTTGCCGAGGGCTGTTTTTCTTCGTGCCGCAGTGTTGACAGCAGGTACAATTCTATAGTAAACTTATTGTTTAGTGCTCGTAATTCATTAATGGTGGACGGGCCGGGTATTTTCGCCGGTCTAGCACTCGATTCTCTCGAATGGATGAGCCCTGTCTCATCCATTGCGTTTGTAAGGGGGGAGAGCAGAAGAATGCCGACAATCAATCAACTGGTCCGCAAGGGACGCAAGAAGTCCACGAAAAAGGACAAGACGCCCGCGCTGGGGTTCACCTATAACTCCTTGAAGAACCGCGTGCTCTCCGGCAAGAGCAGCCCGCAGAAGCGCGGCGTGTGCGTCCAGGTCAAGACGATGACGCCCAAGAAGCCGAACTCCGCGCTGCGGAAAATCGCCCGGGTGCGGCTGACCAACCACATGGAGGTCACCGCCTACATTCCCGGCGAGGGCCACGAGCTTCAGGAGCACTCCGTCGTGCTGATCCGCGGCGGCCGGGTCAAGGACCTCCCCGGCGTCCGCTACCACATCATCCGGGGCGCGCTGGATACCAGCGGCGTTTCCCGGCGGGCGCAGGGCCGCAGCAAGTACGGCGCCAAGCGGCCCAAGAAATCTGAAGGGTAAATCGTAAGAGGACATCATGCCAAGACGAGCCAGAGCCGAAAAGAGAGAAGTACGCCCGGACCCGAAGTACCGGTCACCGCTGGTTTCCCAGATGATTGTGAAAATCATGATGAACGGCAAGAAGCGGACCGCGGAGAGCATCGTATACGGGGCGCTCGACAAGCTGAGCCAGCGGGTTTCCAAGGACCCGGTGGCCGCGCTGGAACAGGCGGTCAAGAACGCGACGCCGCTGCTCCAGGTCAAGCCGCGCCGCGTCGGCGGGGCCACCTACCAGGTGCCGGTGGAGGTCCAGCCGGACCGCGGCCTGTTCCTCGCCCTCACCTGGCTCATCGCCTCCGCGCGGTCCCGCAAGGGCAAGGCCATGGAGGACAAGCTGGCGGAAGAGCTCACCGAGGCCTTCCAGGGCCAGGGCAATACCATCAAGAAACGTGAAGACACCCACCGCATGGCGGAGGCGAACCGCGCCTTTGCGCACTACCGGTGGTAGGCAAGGAGAACTTCGATTAACACGGGCATCAACACCAAAAAGCCAGTACCTGCGGGAGAGAAGAAAGTGTCCAGGGAATTCCCTCTGGAAGACATCCGGAACATCGGCATCATCGCCCACATTGACGCCGGCAAGACGACGGTCACCGAGCGCATCCTCTACTATACCGGCGTGACCTACAAGATAGGGGAAGTGCACGAGGGCACCGCCGTCATGGACTGGATGGAGCAGGAGCGGGAGCGGGGCATCACCATCACGGCCGCCGCCACCACCTGCTACTGGAAGGACCACCGCATCAACATTATTGATACTCCCGGCCACGTTGACTTCACCGCCGAGGTGGAGCGCAGCCTGCGCGTCCTCGACGGGGGCGTCGTCGTGTTCGACGCCGTCGCCGGCGTGGAAGCCCAGAGCGAGACCGTCTGGCGCCAGGCGGACCGTTACCGGGTGCCGCGCATCTGCTTCATCAACAAGATGGACCGGCTCGGGGCCAATTTCAACCGCACCATCGGCATGATAGAGAAGCGGCTCGGGGCCAACCCGCTCCCCATCCAGGTGCCGCTCGGGGCGGAGGACCGCTTCGGGCAGGTCATTGACCTCGTCCACAACACCTGCTGGCAGTTCACCACGGACATCAACAAGGGCCCGGAAGAAATCCCGATGCCCGAGGACCAGAAAGAGCACGCCGCCGAGGCGCGGCAGAACCTCATCGCCAAGCTGGCCGAGCACGACGACGACATGATGATGGCCTTCGTCGAGGGGCACGAGGTCCCGCCGGAGGCGCTCCAGGCCGCCCTCCGCCGCATCACGCTGGCCAACAAGGGCGTCCCGGTGCTCTGCGGCAGCGCCCTCAAGAACATGGGCGTCCAGCCGCTGCTCGACGCCATTACGGACTACCTCCCCTCCCCGCTCGAGGTACCGGCGGTGGAAGGCATTGATACCAAGACCGGCGATACGATTACCCGGGACGCCAGCGACGAGGCCCCGTTCTCGGCGCTGGCCTTCAAGGTCGTCACCGACCCGTTCGTGGGGCGGCTCGTCTATTTCCGCGTTTACTCCGGGCGTCTCCGCGTCGGCGCGCAGGTCAAGAACTCCACCCGGGACCGTTCCGAGCGTATCGGCCGGCTGCTCCTGATGCACGCCAACCACCGCGAGGATGTTGACTATGCCGATACCGGCGCCATCGTCGCCACGCTCGGCCTCAAGAACACCTTTACCGGCGACACCCTCTGCGACACCACCCGCCCCGTCATTCTGGAAACCATCAAGTTCCCCGAACCGGTCATTTCCATCGCCATCGAACCCAAGACCCGCGCCGACCAGGACAAGCTCGGCGAAGCCCTCCAAAAACTCACCGAAGAAGACCCGACCTTCAAAGTTGTCTATAACGAAGAGACCGGCCAGACGGTCGTGTCCGGCATGGGCGAGCTCCACCTGGAGGTCATCGTCAGCCGGCTCATCTCGGAGTTCCGCGTCGGCGTCATCGTCGGGAAACCGCGCGTCGCCTACAAGGAGACCATCACCGTGCCGGTCAACATCAACAGCAAGTTCGTCCGGCAGACCGGCGGCCGGGGCCAGTACGGCCACGCCGTGGTGGACTTCGCGCCGCAGGAGCGAGGCAAGGGCTTCGAGTTCGTGGACGCCACGCGCGGCGGCACCATCCCGCGGCAGTACATCCCGTCCGTCGAGAACGGCATCCGCGAGGCGATGGAGACCGGCGTGCTGGCCGGCTACCCGGTGGTGGACGTCAAGGCCACGCTGGTGGACGGCTCCTACCACGAGGTGGACTCCTCCGAGATGGCCTTCAAGATGGCCGGCTCCATGGCGCTGCGGGACGGCGTGAAGAAGGGCAGGCCCATCCTCCTCGAGCCCCTCATGAAGCTGGAGGTGGTCACGCCGGAGCAGTTCCTCGGTGATATCATCGGCGACCTCAACTCCCGCCGCGGTCACATCGGCAAGGTGGACTCGGAGAACGATACGTTCATCATCCACTGCCTGATCCCGCTGGCGGAGGCGTTCGGGTACGCCACCACGCTGCGGTCGCTCACCCAGGGGCGGGCCACGCATTCGCTCGAATTCAACAGCTACGAGCCGCTTCCCGCGGACCTTACCAATGAGATAGTCGAAAAAGCTGTAGGCAGGAAAATCTAAATATGGCTAAGCAGAAAATCCGCATCAAACTCAAGGGATTCGACCACCGGGTGGTTGACCAGTCCGCCCGGCAGATACTGGAGGCGGTGGAGAGCACCGGCGCCGTGGCCGTGGGCCCGGTCCCGCTGCCGACCCACATCCAGAAGCTGAGCGTGATCCGTTCGCCGTTCATTGACAAGGACTCGCAGGAGCAGTTCGAGATACGGACGCACAAGCGGCTCATTGATATCATCGAGACGACCTCCAAGACCATTGACGCGCTGACCAAGCTCAATCTGCCTTCCGGCGTGGAGATTGACATCAAGATTTAACCTACCGTTGACGAACGTGGTGACAAGATGACTGAAGGAATTATCGGCAAAAAGCTGGGCATGACCCAGGTCTTCCGGGAAGGCGGCCTCTCCGAGCCCGTCACCGCCATCCAGGCCGGCCCCTGCACGGTCATGCAGGTCAAGACCCTGGAGAAGGACGGCTATCAGGCGGTCCAGCTCGGCTACGGGGCGGCCCGACAGCGGGCGCGCAAGCGCGCCAAGGGCAAGGAAAAGGAAGCACCGAAGCCGCGCTACCGCCGCGAGTTCCCCCTCGCCGAGGGCGAGGAGATGGAACCCGGCCAGACGGTGGACGTGACGCTCTTCCAGCCCGGCGACAAGATTGACGTGACCGGCACGTCCCGCGGCAAGGGCTTCGCGGGCGGCGTGAAGCGCTGGAACTTCCGGGGCGGCCCCAAGACCCACGGCCAGTCGGACCGGCACCGCGCCCCCGGCTCGCTCGGGGCGGGCACCAGCCCGGGCCGGGTCTTCAAGGGGCAGCACATGGCCGGGCATCTCGGCGCGGAGCGGGTCACCGCCCTCAACCTGGAAGTGGTGGAGGTGGACGCCGACCGCAACCTGCTGCTGGTCAAGGGTTCGGTCCCCGGCATGACCAACGGCCTGGTCCTCGTCAAGAAGTCTACCAGGGGGAGGCAGTAAGGTGAAGGTCCCGGTTTATAACCTGGCCGGAGAGGAAGTCCGGCAGATAGATATCAGCGATGCGCTGTTCGGCGTGCCGTTCAACGAGGCCGTGGTGCACCAGGTGATGGTCGGCCTGCGGGCCAACGCCCGCCAGGGCACGGCCGCCACCAAGACCCGCGGCATGGTGGCCGGCAGCAAAAAGAAGCTCTACCGCCAGAAGGGCACCGGCAACGCCCGGGCCGGCACCAAGAAATCGCCGCTGCGCGTCGGCGGGGGCATCGTCTTCGGGCCGCACCCGCGCGATTACCGGCAGGACATCCCCAAGAAGATGCGCCGCCTGGCCCTCAAGTGCGTCCTGTCCGCCAAGGTCAGCGAGGGCGGACTGAAGGTGCTGGACGCCTTCGATTACGAAGCACCCGGGACCAAGCAGATGGTCAGCGCCCTGGCCGCCCTCAACGTGGGACAATCGGCGCTCATCGTCACGCCGGAGCCGGATATCAACGTCATCAAGTCCGCCAGCAATTTGCCGAAGGTCAAAACGACGCCGGCCAGCGTGCTGAACCTGCTCGACGTGCTCAACTACGAGACGGTCGTGATGACCGAGGGGGCGGTCCGGGTGGCGGAGAAACTGTGGGGCAACGGCACCACCAAGGGGGACGAATAATGCACGTGTACGAGGTGCTGCGCCGCCCGGTCATCACGGAGAAGAGCACCGAGCTCGCCGGGACCGGCAAGTACGCCTTCGAAATCGCCGAAGGTGCCAACAAGCGAATGATAAAGCAGGCCGTGGAAACCGCGTTCAAGGTCACGGTGACCGGCGTCAACGTCATCACCATGAAGCCGAAGACGCGGCGGGTGGGCCGAAACATGATCAAGACCGCCCCGTGGAAGAAGGCGGTCGTCACCCTCAAGGCGGGTGACAAGATAGAATACTTTGAAGGTGTGTAAGGGGGTAGCTGAGTGGCTCTGAAGATATACCGTCCGACCTCCCCGGGACGCCGGGGCATGAGCGGCTATACCTTTGATGAAATCACCAAGGACAAGCCGGAAAAATCGCTGCTGGCCCCGCGCAAGCAGAAGGCCGGCCGCAACTTCCGCGGCAAGATAACGGTGCGTCACCGCGGCGGCGGCGCCAAGCGGCGCATCCGGGTGATTGATTTCAAGCGGGACAAGGCCGGGGTGCCCGGGCGGGTGGCGGCCATCGAGTACGACCCGAACCGCTCCGCCCGCATCGCGCTCATTTTCTACGCCGACGGCGAAAAGCGCTACATCCTGTCGCCGGTCGGCCTCAACGTGGGCGATACCATCATGTCCGGCGAGAACGCGGAAATCCGCCCCGGCAACAACCTGCCGATGAAGAACATGCCCTCCGGCACGGCCATCCACAACGTGGAGCTCATCCCCGGCAAGGGCGGGCAGATGGTCCGCAGCGCCGGGAACGCCGCCCAGCTCATGGTCAAGGAAGGCGAGTTCGTGCTGCTGCGGCTCCCCTCCGGGGAAATCCGCCGCGTGCGGAGCGAATGCTGCGCCACCATCGGCCAGGTGGGCAACGTGGAGCACCAGAACATCGCTCTCGGCAAGGCCGGGCGGGCCCGCTACCTGGGCCGCCGGCCGAGCGTGAGAGGTTCCGCCATGACCCCGAGGGACCATCCCCACGGCGGCGGCGAGGGCCGTTCGCCCATCGGTATGCCCGGGCCCAAGACCCCCTGGGGCAAGCCCGCCCTGGGCTACAAGACGCGCAAGCCCAAGGCGTCCGACCGGATGATCGTCCGGCGGCGGGGCAAATAGGGAGGTAGCGAGGTACTATGTCAAGGTCAATTAAAAAGGGACCGGCGGTTGACCCGAAGCTCGTCAAGAAGGTTGACGCCGCTATCCGTTCCGGCAAGAAAACGGTCATCAAGACCTGGGCGCGGAGCTCCACTATCCTGCCCCAGATGGTCGGCCTGACCTTCGGCGTCCACGACGGCCGGCGGCACGTGCCGATTTACGTGAACGAGAACATGGTGGGCCACAAGCTCGGCGAGTTCGCACTGACCCGGACCTTCCGCGGCCACGTCGGCAGGTCGGAAAAGACCCAGGTCAGGAAGCGGTAGCCGAATAACCGGAAAACAGGGGCTGACAGATGGAAGTTAGAGCCATACAGAAAAACACGGGCGTTCCCGCCAGCAAGGTCAGACCGCTGGTGGATATGGTGCGCGGCAAGCCGGTGGACGAAGCGCTGACGCTGCTCCGCTTCACCCCGACGCCGAAAGCCAAGCTGATAGCGAAAGTGGTACAGTCGGCAGCGGCAAATGCCGAGAACAACTACCAGATGGACCCGGCGGACCTGAAAATCGTCACCATCACGGTGGACGATGCCATGGGCCTGCGCCGGTACCGTCCCCGCTCGCGGGGCCGGGCGAGCGCCATCCGGAAGCGTTCCAGCCACATTACAGTCGTCGTTGCCGAGCAGGAGGGCTAATTGGGTCATAAAGTACACCCGACGGGTTTTCGAGTAGGAGTCATCAAGGACTGGCAGTCCAAGTGGTACAGTGAAGCCCACTATGCCGAGTTCGTGCTGGAGGATGCCAAGCTGCGCGGTATCATCCGCAAGAAGTACGGTGAAGCGGGCATTTCGCTCATCGAGATTGACCGCCAGGCCAAGGACGTCACGCTGACGCTGCACACGGCGCGGCCGGGCATCGTCATCGGGCGGGGCGGGCAGCGCGTCGAGGAGATGCGCCAGTTCCTGGAGAAGCTGATCGAGAAAAAGATCCGCCTCAACATCCAGGAGGTCCGCCAGCCGGAGCTGGACGCCTACCTCGTGGCCCGGTCCATCGCCGAGCAAATCGAGCGGCGCGTCGCCTACCGGCGTGCCATGAAACAGGCCATGTTCCGCACCATCCAGGCCGGTGCCAAGGGCATCAAGGTGAGCTGCGCGGGGCGGCTCGGCAACGCGGAAATCGCCCGGCGGCAGACCTCCCACCAGGGGCAGGTGCCGCTGCACACGCTCCGCGCGGATATTGACTACGGCTTCACGGAGGCCCATACCACGCTGGGGCGCATCGGCGTCAAGGTGTGGATTTACAAGGGGCAGGTCCTGCCCGAGAAGAAAGAGCCCGAGGTAGCGGAGGCACCGCCCGAGGCCGCTGCGGAAGAGGTCGTCACCGGCGAGGAAGAGAACCCCATCGTGGAGCCGGCGGCGGAGAAGCCGGCGGCGGAAGAGGCCCGGCCGCGGGCCCGCCGCGTCACCCGGGCCGCGGAAGCGACCGAGACCCCGGAGAAGCCGGCCGAGGAAGCCGCTCCGGCGGAAGCCGCCCCGCGGCGCATCCGCCGCAAGACGGTCGAGCCGGCGGCGGAAGCCCCCGCCGAGGAAGCGGCCACGGCCGAGGAGAAACCCGCGGAGGAGGAAGCCGCCGAGACCACCGAGGACAAGGCGGCCGAGTAACCGGGAGGAAGAGTCAGGATGCAACAGCCAAAACGTGTTAAATTCCGGAAGGCGCAGCGCGGCAACCGCCGGGGCAAGGCCAACTCCGGGAATATGGTCAGCTTCGGGGACTACGGCCTCCAGGCGCTCGAATCCGCCTGGATTACCGCCGCCCAGATAGAGGCGGCGCGCCGTGCCATCACCCGTTATATCCGCCGCGGCGGCAAGGTGTGGATACGGATTTTCCCGGACAAGCCGGTCAGCAAGAAGGCCGCCGAGACCCGCATGGGCAGCGGCAAGGGCGCCCCGGACCACTGGGTGGCCGTGGTGCGCTCCGGCAAGATGATGTTCGAGATGGCCGGCGTCGGCGAGAAGGTGGCCAAGGAAGCCATCCGGCTCGCCCAGCACAAGCTGCCGATCAAGACCAAGTTCGTCCTGAGAGAGACGGTCGCCGCCGCCACCGAAGAGGCGAAGTAGGGAGACGACGCCATGGATTTGAAAGAAGTACGAGAACTCAGCGATGCCGACCTGGCCAAAGAGCTGGAGGAGGCCCACCAGGAGCTCTTCAACCTGCGGTTCCGGGTCACCACCAAGCAGGTGGTCAACCACCGGGAGCTCCGCAACGTCAGCAAGAACATCGCCCGGCTCAAGACGCTGCAGCGTGAGCGGGAACTGGGCACAAGGTAGGAAGAATATGGAAGAAGCCAATCGCAAAACCCTGGTCGGCACGGTCATCGGCGATACGATGAACAAGACCGTCATCGTCTCGGTTGACGCGCCCAAGCGGCACCCGCTCTACAACAAGACCATGAAGCGGATCAAGAAATACTACGCGCACGATGAGAACAACGAGTGCAAGGAAGGCGATACCGTCCGCATCGAGGAAACGCGCCCCATGTCCAAGCTCAAGCACTGGCGCGTCCGCGAGATTGTGACCAAGGGCCAGGTCGCCGATATCAAGCCCAGCGAGATTACGAACTAGGACGGGAAACGGCCATGATTCAGATGCAGTCCAGATTAAAGGTTGCGGACAACACCGGCGCCCGCGAGATCATGTGCATCAACGTGCTCGGCGGCACGCGGCGGAAGTACGCCTACGTGGGCGATGTCATCATCGCCTCCGTCAAGCGCGCCATCCCCAACGCCGGCACCAAGAAGGGGGACGTGGTCCGGGCCGTCGTCATCCGTACCGCCCACCCCTACAAGCGGCCCGACGGGTCCTACATCAAGTTCGATGAGAACGCGGCGGTCATTCTGACGGACAAGAACGAGCCCAAGGGCACGCGTATCTTCGGGCCGGTGGCCCGCGAGCTGCGCGACAAGCAGTACACGAAAATCGTGTCCCTGGCGCCCGAGGTTCTGTAAAAAGGCGGAAACTATGAAGATACACAAAGATGACAACGTCCTCGTCGTCACCGGCAAGGACCGGGGCAAGAAAGGCAAGGTCCGCTTTGCCTATCCCAAGGAGCAGCGGATTATCGTCGAGGGCATCAACATGATCAAGAAGCACTCCAAGGCCCGCGGCGCCGTGCAGCAGGCCGGCATCATTGACCTAGAAGCGCCCGTCCACATTTCCAACGTGATGCTGATCTGCAGCAAGTGCGATAAGCCGGTGCGCATCGGCTACCGGCGGCTGGACGACGGCCGCAAGGTGCGCTACTGCCGCAACTGCCAGGAGGTGGTTGACTAACATGGAACGACTCAAGGAAAAATACCGCACGGAGCTGGTGCCGCGCCTGATGGAGACGGCCGGGTACCGGAACGTCATGCAGGTGCCGCGCCTGGAGAAAATCGTGCTCAACATCGGCGTGGGGGAGGCGATCGCCAACGCCAAGGCGCTGGAGAACGCCCAGGGTGACCTGGAGGCCATCTGCGGGCAGCACGCCGTGGTCACGCGGGCCAAGAAATCGATCGCCAACTTCCGCCTGCGGGAAGGCAACGCCATCGGCCTCAAGGTGACGCTGCGGGGCGAGCGGATGTACAGCTTCTTCGACAAGCTCGTCAACGCCGTCCTGCCCCGCACCCACGAGTTCCAGGGGGTCTCGGCGGACTCGTTCGACGGCCGCGGCAATTACACGCTGGGAATGAAGGAGCAAATCCTGTTCCCGGAAATCGAATATGACAAGGTAGACAAGGTACGCGGTCTGGAGATCTGCATCGTCACCACCGCGAAGACCGATGAAGACGGCAAACGCCTGCTGGAATCCCTGGGCATGCCCTTCACGAAGGAGGGAGAGGACTAAACAATGGTCAAGAAATCCCTGATCAACAAGGCCAACCGCACCCCCAAGTACAGCACGCGGAAGTACAACCGCTGCAAGCTGTGCGGCCGGCCCCGCGCCTACATCCGGAAGTTCGGCATCTGCCGGATTTGTTTCCGCACGCTGGCGCTGGAAGCCCAGCTCCCGGGAGTCAGAAAATCCAGCTGGTAAGCTGAAGAAGGAATAGACAATGACAGTCACAGATCCGATCGCTGATATGCTAACCCGCATACGGAATGCCCTCATGGTGCGCCATGACAGCGTGGTTGTGCCTGCTTCCAAGATGAAACTCGCCCTGGCCAAGATACTCAAGGAAGAAGGGTTCATCACCGATTACGAGGTGGTCAACCGCAAGCCGCACAAGGACATCAAGATCGTGCTGCGGTATCTGAACAACGCCAAGCCGGCCATTTCCGGGCTGAAGCGGGTCAGCAAGCCGGGGCTGCGCGTCTACGTGCAGAAGAAGGAGATCCCGCGGGTCTACGGCGGGCTGGGCATCGCCATCGTCTCGACCTCGAGCGGCGTCAAGACCGGGCAGCAGGCCTGGCGCCAGGGTTCCGGCGGCGAGCTGCTATGCTACGTCTGGTAAACCACCACTGGAGAGAACAATGTCAAGAATAGGAAAAATGCCCATAACGATCCCCTCCGGCGTCACGGTGACCATCAGCGGCAGCACGGTGACCGTCAAGGGGCCCAAGGGCGAGCTGACCCGGTCCCTCTATCCGGAGATGACCATTAGCCAGGAAGGCAGCGTGATTACCGTCGAGCGCCCTTCCGAGAGCAAGAAGCACAAGGCGTTCCACGGTCTGACGCGGACGCTGCTGGCCAACATGGTGGAAGGCGTTTCCAAGGGCTTCGAGCGCACCCTCGATATCGTCGGGGTGGGCTACCGCGCCGAGATGGCCGGCCAGAAGCTCGGCCTGCGCATGGGGTTCTCCCACCCGGTGGAGATCGAGCCCCTGCCGGGCGTGTCCTTCGCCGTGGAGGGCAACAACCGCATCAAGGTGCTGGGTATTAACAAGGAAGACGTCGGCCAGATGGCCGCCAAGATACGTTCCGTCCGCCCGCCCGATGCCTACAAGGGCAAGGGAATCAGGTACACCGGTGAAACGGTCCGCCTGAAGCCGGGCAAGGCCGGCAAGGCGGTGGGTAGGTAAGAGATGAGCAAGACCAACACGCAGGAAGCACGCATACGCCGCCACGCGCGGGTCCGCAAGAAGGTGGCCGGCACCGCGGAACGGCCCCGGCTGGCCGTGTTCCGCAGCCTGAACCACATCTACGCCCAGGTGATTGACGATACCGCCGGCAAGACGCTGGTGACGGCCTCGACGCTGGACGGGGAAATCAAGGGCGACCTGGCCGGCAAGGACAAGACGGGCCAGGCGGGACTGGTCGGGGGGCTGCTCGCCAAGCGGGCGGTGGAAAAGGGCATCAGCCAGGTGGCGTTCGACCGCGGCGGGTTCCAGTACCACGGCCGCGTCAAGGCGCTGGCCGACGGTGCCCGTGAAGGTGGACTGAAGTTCTAAGAGGAACGGTAGGGTCTGATGAAGCAACCATTAAGCAAGATAGACGCAAGCGAACTGAATCTGAACGATAAGCTCATTGACGTGAACCGCGTCGCCAAGGTGATGAAGGGCGGCAAGCGGCTCCGCTTCAGCGCGCTCGTCGTGACCGGCGACGGTGAGGGCCACGTGGGCCTGGGTATCGGCAAGGCCAACGAGGTCCCGGCGGCCATCAGCAAGGGCGGCGCCAAGGCGCGAAAGACCCTCATCAAGGTGCCGCTCAACGGCAGCACCATCCCGCACGAGATTACGGTGGACTTCGGGGCGGCCCGGGTCCTGCTTAAGCCGGCGGCGCCCGGCACCGGCGTCATCGCCGGCGGCAGCATGCGCGCCGTGCTGGAAGCCTGCGGGATCAAGGACATCCTGTCCAAGTCCCTCGGCACGTCCAACCACATCAACATCGCCAAGGCCACCATGCGCGCCCTCAGCGAGCTCAAGATCCCGAGCGAGGAAATCGCCCGCCGCAAGGGCAAGCCGGTCGAGGAGGCGCCCGCCAATGAGTAAACTGCGTATTACCCTCGTGAAGAGCGGCATCGGCTACGAGAAGAGCCAGAAGCTGACCCTGAGATCGCTCGGCTTCCACCGACTGAACCAGAGCGTGGTCCATGAGGACAGCAACTCCATCCGGGGCATGATAAACAAGGTGCGTCACCTGGTGAAAGTGGAGGAAGAAGTTGGTTAAACAGAACACCATCGGTCCCGCCGCCGGGTCCCGGCCGGCCGCCAAGCGCGTCGGGCGCGGCAACGGCAGCGGCCACGGCACCTACTCCGGCCGCGGCAGCAAGGGCCAGAAGGCCCGTGCCGGCAACCAGAAGATGCGCCCCGGCTTCGAGGGCGGCCAGCTGCCGCTTATCAAGCGGCTGCCCCGCAAGCGTGGCTTTACCAATATCTTCCGGGTGGAATACGCCACCGTCAACGTGGCCGTGCTCAATGCGTTCCCGGCGGGGACGGAAATCACCCCCGAGAGCCTCAGGGAAGCCGGCGTCCTGAAGACGCTGGACAAGCCGGTGAAGATACTGGCGGACGGCGCCATTGACCACGCCGTGACCGTCAAGGCCCACAAGTTCTCCGCTTCCGCCAAGGCCAAGATAGAGGCCGCCGGCGGTACCGCCGAGGAGGTTGTGTATGCGGCAAAGGTCTAGCCGACCACGACTGCTGCAGGCGATGATAGACGCCTTTAGTCTGCCTGACTTGAGGCGGCGTATCCTTATCACTATCGGCATACTGGTGATATTCCGGTTCATCGCCCACGTGCCGCTGCCCGGCGTTGACCTGACGGCGATGCGCGAGCTGTTCAATAACAACGCCCTGCTCGGCATGCTCGACCTGTTCAGCGGCGGCGCCATGAAGGACTTCAGCGTGGTCGCCATGGGCGTGTACCCGTATATCACGGCGTCCATTATTATGATTCTGCTGGTGCCGGTCATCCCGCGCCTGCAGGCTATTTCCCAGGAAGGCGAAGCCGGCCAGAACAAAATTAACCTCTACACCCACTGGCTGACGGTGCCCCTGGCGGGCCTCTCCGGCTACGGCCAGCTGGTGCTGCTGCGCAACAACGGCGCCATCACCACGGCCGACCTCCTGCCGACGCTCACCATCGTCATCTCGCTGATGGCCGGGACGACCTTCCTCGTCTGGCTCGGTGAGCTCATCACGGAGTACGGCATCGGCAACGGTATCTCGCTCATCATCTTCGGCGGCATCGTGGCCGGCTACCCGCGGCTCATCCAGCAGGGCTTCCTGGCCAAGGGCAACGCCATCGGGCTGTTCGTCTACCTGGTCATCGTGGTTCTGACCATCGTGCTCATTGTGATATTTACGGAAGCCCACCGGAGGGTGCCGGTGCAGTACGCCCGCAGCGTGTTCCGCGGCGGCCGCATGTACCGCCAGTCCGGCTCCACCCATATCCCGATGCGCGTCAACAGCGCCGGCATGATCCCGCTCATCTTCTCCATGTCCGTCATGCTGTTCCCCGGCATCGTGGCGGGGTACTTCGCCAACACGGACGGCACGGGGTTCGCGGCCACGATCTCGCGGTGGTTCAACCCGGGCACGGCCATGCCGGTAGGCCTGTTCTACTGGGTGTTCTACTTCATCTTGTCGGTGGCCTTCACCTTCTTCTACACCATGGTCACCTACCAGCAGCAGGACCTGCCGGGCACGCTCCAGAAGCAGGGCGGCTTCGTCCCGGGCATCCGGCCCGGCAAGAACACGGAGAAGTACCTGAACGGGGTGATGTACAAGATAACGTGGGCGGGGGCGCTGTTCCTGGCCTTCGTGGCCATCATGCCCTTCCTGGCCCGTTCCATCACGGACATCAACCAGATCCAGCTTTCCAGCATCGGCATGTTGATCGTCGTCGGTGTGATATTGGATACCATGAAACAGCTTGAGGCCCAGCTCGTCATGCGACGCTACGAGGGCTTTATTAAATAGGAGCGAAGGTGTATATTATTCTTCTCGGCGCCCCCGGAGCGGGCAAGGGAACCCAGGCCGCCAAGCTGACGGAACAGCTCGGGCTGGTGCAGGTCGCCTCCGGCGACCTCTTCCGCAAGGCGCTCCAGGAGCAGACGGAGCTCGGCAAGCAGGCCAAGGTCTACATGGACAAGGGCCAGCTCGTGCCCAACGAGATAACCATCCAGATGGTTCTCGAGCGGCTGGCCGCCCCGGACGTAGCCTCCGGCGCCATGCTGGACGGCTTCCCCCGGAACCTGGAGCAAGCCCGGGCGCTCGACGCCGCCCTGGAGAAGCAGGGCAAGGGCATTGACAAGGTGGTGTACATCAAGGTGGCCGAGGAAGAGCTCCTGAAGCGGCTGAGCGGGCGGTGGATCTGCCGCCAGTGCCAGACGCCCTACCACGAGGTGGACAACCCGCCCAAGGTCAAGGGCGTGTGCGACCGCTGCGGCGGCCAGCTCTACCAGCGCGACGATGATAACCCGGCCACGGTGAAGAACCGTCTCCAGGTCTACTTCAAGGAGACGGCGCCGCTCATTGACTACTACCGGCAGGCCGGGAAACTGGTGGAGATTGACGGCGTGGGCGATGCGGACGAGATAAGCCGGCGCATCGTGGCCGCGCTGCGGTGAGGGACACGGGGACGGATGGGTATCGTCATCAAATCTGAAAAGGAACTCGCCGCCATGCGGCAGGCCGGGCGGATTACCGCCGAGGTACTGCGCATTTTGAGTGAAAACATACGACCGGGAATGAAAACCATCGAACTGGACAGGATTGCCGAAAGGGAGCTGAAGCGCCTCGGGGCCACGTCGTCCTTCAAGGGATACCGCGGCTTCCCCGCCCGCCTGTGCGTGTCCGTCAACGACGAGATCGTGCACGGGATACCGGGCGAACGTGTCCTCGAGGACGGCGACATCGTCTCGCTGGACTTCGGCGTCATCTACCGGGGCTTCCAGGGTGATGCCGCGGTGACCGTCGCCGTGGGCAGCGCCACACCGGAAGTGAAGCGCCTCATCGAGGCGACGCGCACGTCTCTTGAGAAAGGGATTGCCGCCGCCAAGAACGGCGCCCACCTGGGCGATGTCTCGGCGGCCATCCAGGGCTACGCGGAAGCGCAGGGCTACTCGGTGGTACGGGAATACACCGGTCACGGCATCGGCCGGGAGATGCACGAAGACCCGCAGGTGCCCAACTGCACGGAGCCGCCCTACGGCCTCAAGGCGGGGACGGGCCCGGTGCTCCGGAAGGGTATGACCATCGCCATCGAGCCGATGCTGAACATCGGCGGCTGGCGCACGCGGGTGGCGGACGACCACTGGACGGTCCACACCGCCGACGGCACCCTGGCCGCCCACTTCGAGCACACCATCGCTATTGATGGTGAGGAGCCGGAAATACTGACGAGGGAGCGGTAATGGCGAAAAAAGAGGCCATTGAGGTAGAAGGGACCGTCGTCGAGGCGCTGCCGAACGCGATGTTCCGCGTCGAGCTGCCCAACGGCCACCAAGTGCTGGCCCACATCTCCGGCAAGATACGGATGCACTACATCCGGGTCCTGCCGGGAGACAAGGTGCTCATCGAGCTATCGCCGTACGACCTATCGCGTGGTAGAATTACCTACCGGCTCAAGTAAACGTACAGGGTTGGGAACATGAAAGTACGAGCATCAGTGAAAAAACGCTGTGAAAAATGCAAAATCGTGCGCCGGAGGGGCGTCGTCAGGATTATCTGCGAGAACCCCAAGCACAAGCAACGCCAGGGCTAGGCCCTGAGCAGGGAGGAACAACATGCCGCGTATTTCAGGTGTTGACATACCGATGAACAAGCAGGCCTGGGTCTCGCTCCAGTACATCTACGGCATCGGCCGCGCCCAGAGCTACAAGATCCTCGATACCGCCGGCGTCCAGCCGGAGGTCAAGGTGAAGGACCTGACCGAGGACGAGGTCAACAAGCTCCGCGAGATAATTGATAAGAACTATCGCGTTGAGGGAGAGCTCCGCAAGGAGGTCAGCTTCAACATCAAGCGCCTGACCGAAATCGGCAGCTACCGCGGTCAGCGTCATCGCTTCGGGCTGCCCGTGCACGGTCAGCGGACGCGGACCAACGCCCGCACCAAGCGCGGCTCGCGCAAGACCGTGGCCGGCCGGGGCCAGCGCCGCGGCATGGCCAAGAAATAAGGCCGGGTAGCACAAGGAGAGCAGGATGCCACAGAAGAGAAAGACCAAAACGAGGAGGCGGGAACGGAAGTCGGTCCCCACGGGGCGGGCTTACGTTACCTCCAGTTTCAATAATACCATCGTCACGCTTACGGACCCGCAGGGGAACGCCTTGGCGTGGGGCAGCTCCGGTACGGCCGGCTTCAAGGGCTCCCGCAAGGGTACGCCCTACGCGGCCCAGATGGCGGCGCGTGATGCCGCCCGCAAGGCGATGGTCCACGGCCTCCGCCAGATTGAAGTTTACGTCAAGGGACCCGGCAGCGGCCGCGAGGCGGCCCTCCGCTCCCTCCAGGGGTCCGGCCTCTACATCACCGGTATCCGGGATGTCACACCCATCCCGCACGCCGGCTGCCGCCCTCCCAAGAGGAGAAGGGTCTAAAAGGGGAACACTATGGCAAGATACACGGAAGCAGTCTGTCGTTTATGCCGGCGCAGCGGCGAGAAGCTCCTCCTCAAGGGGGCCCGGTGCTTTACGCCGAAGTGCGCTATTGACAAGCGCCCCAAGCCGCCGGGGCAGGCCGGCGCCGGGCGGCGACGCCGCCGGTTCTCGGACCGCGCCCTCCAGCTGCGGGAGAAGCAGAAGGCGCGCTACACCTACGGGATGCTGGAACGCCAGTTCCGCAAGACGTTCGCCGCCGCGGAGCGCCAGGCCGGCATCACCGGCGATAACCTGCTCGTCATGCTGGAACGCCGGCTGGACAACGTGGTCTACCGGCTCGGCTTCGCGGATTCCCGCGCCCAGGCCCGGCAGCTCGTCCGCCACGGCCACATCCTGCTGAACGGGAAGAAGACCTCCATCCCGTCGGCGCTGGTGAAAGAGGGCGATACGATCGCCTGGCGGGAAGGCAGCCAGAAGACGGAGTACTACAAGCAGCTCGTCGAGGACATCGAGTCCAAGCAGGTCCTCAACTGGCTGAGCCTGGACCGGCAGAACCTCACCGGGCAGGTCATCTCGCTCCCGACCCCGGAGGAATGCGACGCCAAGTTCGACGGCAAGGCCGTCATCGAGTACTACTCGCGGTAGCGTTTTTGAGAGAAGTAAGGAGGTAAATTCAAGTGGAAGGACTGTTAGTCCCCAAAATTGAATGTACCGAACAGGAAGATAATTTCGGCCAGTTCACCGCCGAGCCCCTTGAAAAGGGCTTCGGGGTGACGCTGGGTAATTCCATGCGCCGCGTGTTGCTCGGTTACCTTCCCGGAGCGGCGGTGACCCAGGTACGGATCCAGGACGTCCAGCACGAGTTCACCGTCATTCCGTTCGCCAAGGAAGACGTCATGGAGTTCCTCCTCAACGTCAAGGAACTGCGCCTCAAGCCCCTGTCCGACCGGGGCGGCACTTTGGTGCTGGAAGTGGAAGGCGAGAAGCAGGTCACCGCGGGGGACATCAAGCCGTCAGCGGACTTCGAGATAGCCAACCCGGAGCTGCTGCTCGTCACCACGACGTCGCCGGACGCGCGGCTCTACGTGGAGTTCGATGTCGAAATCGGCACCGGTTTCCGCGGCGCCGAGGCGAGCGATGCCACGCCGGTGGGCACCATCCCGGTGGACGCGCTGTTCACGCCCATCCGCAAGGTGAACTACACCGTGCAGCCGACCCACCTGGGCCGGGAGACGAGCCGCGAGCGGCTGACGCTGGACATCTGGACGGACGGCACCACCGCGCCGGTGGACGCCATGAGCAAGGCCGCCGCCATCCTCATTGACCAGATGAGCCCCTTCAAGGACTACGTCAAGATATCCCAGATGAAGGATGAGGAACGGCTCATCCGGATGGCCATCCCGGACGAAAAGTACAACATGCCGGTTGACCAGCTCGACCTGTCCGTCCGCACCATGAACTGCCTGCGCCGGAGCAACATCGCCACCGTGGGCGAGCTCATCGGCAAGGGCACCAAGGAGCTCTTGAAGCTGCGGAACTTCGGGCAGAAGTCCTACCAGGAGATCGAGGACCGCCTCGCCTCCATCGGGCTTTCGCTCGACCCGAAGACCGGCGGCGCGGACGAGGAAGAAGAGGAAGAAGCCGAGGAAGCCCCCAAGCCCAAGAGCCGCAAGACGGCCAAGGCCGCCGTGATTGACGAAGAGACCATGGCGGCTGACGAAGAATAGCGGAGATCCGAAACAATGAGGCATAACATATCAGGCAGGCAGCTCGGGCGACCGTCCGGTCACCGGCAGCTGATGTACCGCAACCTGGTGACGTCCCTGCTCAAGCACGAGAAAATCGTCACCACCGAGCCCAAGGCGAAGGAAATCCGCCCCATGGCGGAGAAGATGATTACGCTCGGCAAGCGGAGCGGGCTTCACGCCTACCGGCAGGCCCTGGCCTACATCACGGACAAGGACGTGACGGCCAAGCTCTTCGCGGAGCTCGGCCCGCGCTACAAGGAACGCCCCGGCGGTTACACCCGCATCGTCAAGCTGGCCCCGCGCCAGGGAGACAACGCGCCGATGGCCGCCGTGGAGCTGGTGAAGTAACGGACGGCGGCGATGGTCACCGACCCGGACGTGACCGGCATCGTCCTCGTCATCGAGTATGACGGCCGGAACTACCACGGGTCCCAGTACCAGGCCAACGCCCGGACCATACAGGGAGAACTGGAACAGGCCTTGCTTAAGCTGACGGGAAAGAGAATACGGATCAAGGCGGCGGGACGGACGGACGCCGGTGTCCATGCCTGCGGGCAGGTCATCAGCTTCGGCACGGACGCGCCGCTGGGGCTCGATGCCTACGTCCACGGCCTCAACCACTACCTGCCGGACGACATCGCCGTGAAAGCGGCCTACCGCACCGCCCGCCCCTACGACGTGCGGCGCCGCGCCGTGAGCCGCGTCTACCGGTACTACCTGTACACCGGCGCCACGCCCTCGCCGCTGCGGCGCGGGCTCGCCTGGCGGGTGGAAGGCACGCTGGACGCGGCCGCCATGCGGGAAGCCTGCCGGTACCTGGTGGGGCGGCACGACTTCGCCTCCTTCGTCGCCAGCGAGGAGACCGCCCGGCGCAAGAACACCGTGCGGGACATGATAAAGGCTGAAATAACACGAGACGGGGACACGATGGTTCTGGAGCTGGTGGCCAACGCTTTCCTGCCCCACCAGGTGCGCACCACCGTCGGCGCGCTGGTGAAGGTCGGCCAGGGAAAGATGACCGCCGGGGAGTTCGGCGCCATGGTGGCCGCCGCCACGCCCGGCCTGGCCGGGCCGATGGCCCCGGCGGACGGGCTGTATCTGGTGAAAGTGAACTATCCGGGTCCTTTTGAGGGAGAACAATAATGAAATCGTACACCGCCAAGCCGGCTGATATCGAGCGGGCCTGGCATCTCATTGATGCCACGGACCTGACGCTGGGCAGACTGTCCAGCCGGGTCGCCCGCCTGCTCATGGGCAAGCACAAGCCCATGTACACGCCCCACATGGACACGGGGGATTACGTCGTCATCGTCAATGCGGACAAGGTCCGGGTGACCGGCCGCAAGGCGCAGCAGAAGGTCTACTACCGCCACTCCGGCTACCCGGGCGGCCTGAAGACCACCACCCTGGGCAAGATGATGAAGGAGTTTCCCACCCGCGCCCTGGAGAAAAGTGTCAGCGGGATGCTGCCCCACACGCGGCTCGGCAACGGCATGAAGAAGCGGCTGCGCATCTTCGCCGGGGCGGAACACCCGCACGGCTCCCAGATTACCGTTGACAGCACCAAGGAAGTGAAATAAGGTAGGGTCATATGGACAAGCAGAGCTATTTCTACGGGACCGGCCGCCGCAAGACCGCGGTGGCGAGGGTTAGGCTGATGCCCGGCAACGGCGCCATCATTGTTGACGGCACGCCGATGGAAGAGCGGTTTCCCTCCATCGAGCACCAGCGCCGCATCCTCCAGCCCTTCCAGGTAACGGAAACCACCGGCAAGTACAACGCCGTCATCAAGGTGGAGGGCGGCGGCGTGACCGGCCAGAGCGGCGCCATCTCCCACGGCATCTCCCGGGCGCTCGTCCAGGCCGATGAGAACTTCAAGTCCACCCTGCGCTCCCAGGGGCTCCTGACCCGGGACGCCCGTGCCAAGGAGCGGAAGAAGCCCGGTCTGCGCCGGGCCCGCAAGGCGCCGCAGTACACCAAGCGTTAAGCGGCTTTTCTCGACGGACAAAGAGGGAGGCGGGGGGGGG
>DAOUEG010000039.1:0-9087 GCA_034430495.1 Dehalococcoidales bacterium | reverse complement strand
GGTGGGGGGGCCCCCACCTCCCTCTTTACGAACCATCCCCGCTGCGGTATGCTTGTCAACGAAAGGAACCTCATGTCCAAGGGCACCATCCTCGTCGTGGACGACGAGCCTAAAATCGTCAGCACCGTCCGGGCCTACCTGGAAAAGGAAGGCTATGACGTCATCGAGGCCAACGATGGCCAGCGGGCGCTCGACCTTTTCCGCCGCCAGCGGCCGGACCTCATCGTCCTCGACCTCATGCTGCCGGAGGTGGACGGCCTCGAGGTCTGCCGCCAGGTGCGGCGCGCCGCGGAGACGCCCATCATCATGCTCACCGCCCGCCAGGAGGACGCCGACAAGCTCATCGGGCTGGAAATCGGCGCCGATGACTACGTCACCAAGCCGTTCAGCCCCCGGGAACTGGTGGCGCGGGTCGGTGCGGTGCTGCGGCGGTCCCGGTCCCTGGCCCCGGCGGAGGCGTCCGCCACGCTGGTGACCGGGGACCTGACCATTGACGAGGAGCGCTTCGAGGCCTCCTGCCGCGGCGTCGCGCTGCCGCTCACCACCACCGAGTTCCGGCTGCTGGCGGCGCTCGCCCGCCGTCCCGGCCGCGTTCTCTCCCGCTCCCAGCTTCTCGACGCCCTCGGGGAGACCTACGAGGGCTACGAGCGCACCATTGACGCCCACGTCAAGAACCTGCGGCGGAAGCTCGCGGCGGGCGGTCTCCCGGCGGAATGCGGCATCGCTACCGTACACGGCGTGGGCTACAAGCTCCAGGAGCCGCACCATGAACAGGCGTAGGTTTTACAACCGTCTCGCCGTCCGGCTGACGGCGGCCTTCCTGCTGGCGGCCACGCTCGGCGTCGTTCTGGTGGCGGTCATCACCTGGCGCGTCACCGCCAGCGGCTTCACGGACTTCGTGAATCATATCAACGGTATGGGCGGGGGCCAAGGCATGATGGGCGGCGCCGGTAACGGCATGATGGCCGGGCCCTACGCTCAGGAAGCCCTCAATTTCCTCAGCAGCCTCACGCGGACGCTCTGGCTCGTCGGGCTGGGAGGCGTCGTGCTGGCGCTCGTGCTCGGCTGGCTCTTCACCCGGCAGATCGTCGCCCCGGTGGAGGAGGTCTCGACGGCGGCGCGGCGCATCGCCGGGGGCGACCTCTCCAAGAAGGTGACCGCCCGCGGCGCCGACGAGCTGACCGACCTCGGTCATTCCTTCAACGCCATGGCTGACGAGCTGACCAAGGACCGCGAGTTGCGCCAGAACATGGTAGCGGACATCGCCCACGAGCTGCGCACGCCGCTCTCCGTGCTGCGGGCCAACATCGAGGCCATGCAGGACGGCGTGCTGGAGCCGACGGCGGATAACCTCGCCTCGCTTCACCAGGAGACGGCCGTGCTGGCGCGGCTCATCGACGACCTGCGGACCCTCTCGATGGCGGAGAGCGGCCAGTTGAAATACCACTTCGAGAAGACCGACCTCGCCGCGCTCTGCGCCCGCCTCGTCGAGGGGATGCGCGCCTGGTTTACCTCCAAGGACATCACGCTGACCTTCGAGGCGGCGGAACGGGTACCGGAAGTCAACCTTGACGCCGACCGCATCGAGCAGGTGGTGCGCAATTTGCTCAACAACGCCCACCGCTACACGCCGGAGGGCGGGCAGGTGACGGTGCGGTTGAGCGCAGAACCCGATGGCGTCATGGTCTCGGTGAAAGACAGTGGCCCCGGCATCGAGCCGGAAGACCTACCGAGGGTCTTCGACCGCTTCTACCGCGTGGACCGCTCGCGGACGCGGCGTACTGGCGGCTCCGGCCTGGGGCTGGCCATCGTCAAGCAGCTGGTGGAGGCCCACGGCGGCGAGGTACGCGCCGAGAGCGCCGTCGGCGAGGGCAGCACGTTCTCCTTCCGGCTGCCTTCAGCCTAGAACATGATGACGTTGCGAATGGCCTCGCCCTTCTCCATGTCGGCCACCGCCTCGTTGATTTTCTCGAAGGGATAGTGCCCGGAAACGAGCTCGTCGAGCTTGAGGCGCCCCGCCTGGTAGAGCTCGATGAGCCGCGGGATGTCACGCCGGGGTTCGGTGGCCCCCATGGCGCTCCCGGTGAGCCGCTTGCCCCGCATGAACTCCACCGGGTTGAAGGCGCTCAGCCGCTCGTCGTGCCCGTGCCCGACGACGACCATCATGCCGTCCGCCGCGGACATGAGGAAACCCTGGCGAAGGATTTCCAGACCCGCCACGGCGATGATGACGTAGTCCGCCCCCAGCCCGTAGGTGATATCTCTCACCGCCTGCACCGGGTCTTTCTCGTTCTTCACGTTGACGGTGTGCGTCGCCCCGAACCGTTTGGCATTTTCCAGCTTGCTGTCGCGGACGTCCGCCGCGATGATGGGATAGGCGCCGCTCTGGACGGCGCCCTGGATGGCGTTGAGGCCGACGCCCCCGGCCCCCATGACGAGGAGGCTTTCGCCGCTTTTCACCTGCGCCCGGTTCACCACGGCCCCGAAACCGGAGATAACGCCGCAGCCGAGCAGGCAGGCGCGGTCAATAGGCAGGTCCGGCGGCACCTTGACGACGTTGATTACCGGCACCGTCGTATACTCCACGAAGCCGGCCACCGCCCCGGCGAACTGGGTCAACCGCTGGCCTTTGCTGTTGGTATACCGTCCCGGCGCGTAGAGGGAGATGTGGTGGTTGAGGCATTGGTGGGACTTGCCCCGCCGGCAGTAGTAGCAGTAGCCGCAGCCGGTGGGCACGAGGCTCGCCACGACGAGGTCGCCCTTCGCCACGTAGCTGACGGCCTCGCCCACCTCCTCGACGCAGGCGGCAATCTCGTGCCCGCCGATGGCCGGCAGCGGCGGGCTGCCGTGCTCGCCGCGGAAGGAGTGGATATCGCTGTGGCAGATGGCGCAGGCGGCCACCCGCAGCTTCACCTCTCCCCGGCCGGGCGGGTCGAGCTCCAGATCTTCCAGGACGAGCGGCTGGTTGTATTCGTAGAGGACGGCGCCTTTCATGGTGATACCTCCCAAGAGATGAGCGGCCGGGAATGGCTGACGTTCCATTCGGTATCTTAATCACTCGTCCCTCCCGTGTCAACGGCCCTTAACAATTGACACCCCGTTGCCGCCCGTACTAAACTCCGAATTGGCCCGCCTGCGCGGGCGGCCCCACCCACCCGGCAAACTACCGATAGAAGACCGGAGGCGTACCATGACGACGGAAAAGAGGTTCCAGGCGGACGTTCTCGTGGCGGGGGGCGGTGTGGCCGGGGTATCGGCGGCGCTGACGGCCGCCCGGAGCGGCCTGAACACGCTGCTCATCGAGAGCCAGTCTTCGCTCGGCGGGCTGGCGACGAATGGCTATGTCAACGGTGTGGCGGGCATGATTGAGGGTAACTGCGCCGAGTGGCTCGACCGCCTGGAGGCGGTCGGCGGTCTGCTGCGGCGGCCGCACCAATCGGCGATTGACCCGGAGAAAGGCAAGCTCGTCCTGGAAACGATGCTCCTGGAAGCCGGCGTCCGGCTCCTCTATGGCGTCACCGTCACCGACGTTATCACCCGGGACAGCCGCATCAGGGAGGTGGTCTGCCAGACCAAGGGCGGCCGCGCCGTGGCGACGGCGGGCATCGTCATCGATACCACCGGCGATGCGGACGTGGCCGCGGCGGCCGGCGCCCCCTACGAGGTCGGCAGCGCCGAGTTCGGCGGGCTCAATATGTCCACCACCATGGCCTTCCGGCTGGCCAACGTCAACCTGCCGAAGTACCGGGAGGCCAACGCGGGCTGGATGCAGCGGGAGTCTGCCGGCGGGGTGCGGACGAAGATGTCGCTGCTCAGCGACCTGGAGGACGAGGCCGTCGCCCGGGGCGACCTGCCCCAGTTCGTCTTCCCGACCGCCCTCATCTACCAGGTACCGGGCACCGCCGCGGAGGACGCCGATATCTGCGTCATGACCACCCACAGCTTCAACGCCCACAACACGGACGCGGAGGACCTGACCCGGCAAATTATCGAGCAGCACCGGCAGATAGCCTGGATGGAGACCTTCTTCCGCCGGGACGTGCCCGGCTTCGAGCGGTGCCGCCTCACCGGCATCGCCAACCTGCACGGGGTGCGGGACTCCCGCCGCATCGTGGGGGAGTACGTGCTCCGGGACGAGGACGTCGTCTGCGCCGCCAAGTTCGAGGACGGCATCGCCAAGTTCCCGGAGTTCTTCGATACCCACCACCCCACCGATGCGCGGCGCGGCTTCATCCGCCACGTCCACCTCAGCGAGCCGAAGGCCCCGGCGGTCTGCCGGCCCGCCCAGTGCGGCACGGACATGCACCCGGCCGGGAGCCCCGGCGGCTACGAGGCCCGGGTCAACCCGCTGGACTACTGCGAGATACCCTACCGGACGCTCGTGCCACGCCGGGTGGACAACCTCTTCGTGGCGGGGCGCTGCATGTCCGCGGAGTTCCACGCCATCGCGGCGGTGCGGGTCATCGCCACGGCCATGTCCACCGGCCAGGCGGCGGCCACGGCGGCGGCGGTCTGCCTCAAGGAAGGGCTGGCGCCGCGTCAGGTAGACGGCCGGCAGGTGCGGCAGCTGATGATAGCGCAGGGCGTGCCGCTCGACGAGCCCCCGAGCGGCCACTGGGCCACGGTGCGGCAGGAGCTGCGCGGCGAGTTCGTCGTCCTGCCGGGTGATTTCGTCGGCGTGATGACGAAGGACGGCCTCAGGACCCATATGTAGGCCGCCGGCAGCGGCGCGGGCTTACCATAACGGCGGCCGGCGGCCCAATTATCGGAACCGATGGCCGAAATACTGGGAAAAGATGGCTAGCTACAGGTACATCGCACTTGACAAGCCCTACTTCAAGGCACGTATAATGATGTGGCGAAATTTTAAGGAATGTCCCTTGCGATATTCCATAGGGTACGGAGACTATTCTACGGGCACTACCGGACATTCACGGCCCACCGCTTACCCCCGGCCGGCCACGAACGTTCCGTTTCAAATAACAAACGTCGAATTTTGGAGGAGGTTAAAGAAAGGGTTATGAGAAAGACTGCAACCGTCATCATTGCCATCCTCGCGGTCGCGCTGATGATTCTCACGGGTTGCGGCGGCGGCACGACGACGACCACGTCCGCTCCGCCCACCACCACTGCCTCGCCCACCGGGACGACCACGACCACGCCGACCGCCACTCCCTCGGAAACGCCGGTATCCGGCGGCGTCCTCAAGGCCATCACGACCGGCGGCCCGGCCATGATGAGCTACCGCGGCATGATGGGACCGGCCGACGCGACCTACACGTTCCCGTGCGCGGAGTACCTCATCGAGCCTCAGATGGAAGCCGATGGCACCCGTGGTTGGATTCCGTTCCTCTGTGAGTCCTACGACCTCAACGCGAATGCCAACACCTTCACTTTCAACCTGAGACACGGCGTCATGTTCTCCGACGGATCGGAGATGACCGCCGACGTTGTGAAATGGAACTTCCAGCAGGATATCGATAACGGCTGGCTCCAGGAAGCGGAGAGAATCACCAGCATTGATACGCCGGACAACTACACCGTTGTCATCCACTTCACCCAGTTCAGCAACCAGTACCTCTTCAACTGGGGCTGGACCACTATCTTTTCCAAGGCTGCCTGGGTGGCGGCCGCCGGCACGGACAACACCACCGCCCAGGCCGGTATTGACTGGGCCGTCGGCCACTGCGTCGGCACCGGTCCCTTCATCCTCGACGACTACCAGACCGATGTCAGCATGACCTTCACCAAGAACCCGAACTACTGGCAGGCGGGCAAGCCTTACCTCGACGGCATCAAGTTCGAGATTATCCCGGATGCCACCACCGCCGCCGCGGCGCTCCAGTCCGGCGAGGTTGACTTCTGGTACCAGGGCAGTTCTGCCCTCGACTGGAAGAACTTCAAGGCACAGGGCTACAACGTGCTCAGTTACTGGGCCGGTCTGCCCCAGGCACTTATCCCCAACGCCGTGACGCCGGATTCCAAGTTCCAGGACATCAAGCTCCGCGAGGCGCTCGAGTACGCCCTGGACAAGCCCGCCATCGCCCAGGCCCTCGGGTTCGGCTTCTATACGCCTCTGCCTCAACTCGCCCCAGAGACGGAGTGGGGCTACGACCCGACCCTCCAGGTCCGCGGCTATGACGTCGCCAAGGCCAAGCAGTTGGTATCGGATGCCGGTTTTCCCAACGGCTGTCCCATCTCGCTGTTGATACAGAACGTACCTGCGAGCGTGGACGCCGGCGAGTCCATCAAGGGCTACCTTGACCAGGCGGGCTTCCAGACGACGCTCGACCTGGCCGACCCCGGCCGGTTCTTCGCCAGCGTCTTCGGCACGGGCTGGGACGACGTGGCCTTCATGTTCTACGGCATGAACAACACCAACCTGGAGATGTACTACTCCTGGTTCAGCACTGACCCCAAGTCCAACCTGGTTGACATGGCCCGGACCGACTACCAGAAGGAAGAAGACCCGAAGGCCAGCCTCCTCGTCAGCGTGGCTGACCAGGAAGCCGTGACCATCAAACTCCTCGATAGCGTCTACAACGCGGCGTACTGCATTCCTCTGTGGCTGCTCCCGGCAACTTCCGTCGCCCCGATGTACGTCCACCACCACACCCTCCGCGACGGCTTCATCCGGCAGGACTGGGAAAACGTCTGGATGTCAGCTCACTGACGCCTGACGAACACAGGTTAACAACGGAAACCTAACACCATACCGGGTGGCCCACCTCCCCACCCAGCGGGCCACCCGGTATCGGGTGGGGCATGATACGTGCTATACTTCTAGTATCGCCCCGCCGAGGGCCCCATCATTAGCTTACGCAGGAACAGAAGCATTCCGCCATGGGAACATATATAATCAGGCGCCTTGTCATAGCGGTATTCATCATCCTCATCGTTTCCCTTATCGTCTTCTTCACGATGCAGCTGCTGCCCGGCGACCCGCTCGTCATCTTCCTCGGTCGCCAGGCGGGGACCGGCTCGCTGTCCCCAGAGCAGGTCCAGATGCTGTACCACCAGTACGGGCTCGACCAGCCGCTCATGGTCCAGTACTGGCACTGGCTGACCGGGGTCTTCCAGGGCCGCCTGGGCACGTCCATTACCTACCACCAGGACGTGGCGGACCTGATGCTGCAGCGGTTTCCCGTGACCCTTAATCTCGGGCTGGAAGCCTTCGTGATTTCGAACTTGCTCGGCGTCGTGCTCGGGATGGTGGCCGCCCTGCGGCGGGGGAGGTGGCTGGACAGCGCCTCGACGGTCCTCTCCTACATCGGCGTTTCGGTGCCGGTGTTCTGGCTGGGCCTGCTCCTCATCTACGGCTTCGGGATGAAGCTGGGCTGGTTCCCCATATTCGGCTACACCTCTCCAACGACCAACCTGGCAGAAAACATTTACCATTCAGTCATGCCGGTGGCCTGCCTGTCCCTGACGGGCTGGGCGGTCATCGCCCGCCAGATGCGCTCCAGCATGCTGGAGGTCATTTCGCAGGACTACGTCCGCACGGCCTGGGCCAAGGGCCTGACGGAAAAGGCCGTGGTGCTGCGGCACATGCTGAAAAACAGCCTCATTCCCGTCATCACGCTGATGGGCATCGGCCTCGGCCTGATGCTGGGAGGGCAGGTCTTCGTCGAGCAGGTATTCAACATCCCCGGTGTCGGGCGGCTGCTCGTCAGCGCCGTCTTCTCCCAGGACTACCCAATCGTCCAGTCAACCGTCCTGGTGCTGGCGGGCGCGGTAATCTTAGTCAACCTGCTGGTGGATATTTCGTACGGCTGGTTCGACCCGAGGATTAGGTATGGCTAGCAAACCCGAAGCGACGACCGAGGTACCCGAAGTCAGCCAGGAGCCGGAAGGCCCGGCGGGGGGAAAGCGCGTCACCGAGTGGGCGAGGTTCCGCCGGGTGTTCTTCCAGCGCAAGCTGGTGGTATTCGGGCTCGTGGTGCTGGCCCTCGTGTTCATCACCGGCATCTTCGCGCCGTTCCTGGCGCCGTCCAGTCCGACCCTGCCGAACATGCCTGCGTCGCTGGAGCAGCCGAGCGTCCATCACCTGCTCGGCACGGACATCCAGGGACGGGATACCTTGAGCCGCCTTATCTACGGGTCGCGGACGGCCCTCGAGGTGGGGTTCGGCTCGGTGTTCCTGGCCGGCCTCGTCGGCATCAGCCTCGGCCTTATCGCGGGGTTCCTCGGCGGCGTGGTGGGCATGATCATCATGCGCGTGATGGACGCCCTCATGGGCTTCCCGATGATATTGCTGGCGCTGCTCATCTCCGTCGTCCTCGGCGGCGGCGTCCTGAACGTGGTGATCGCGCTGAGCGTGGCGACCTTACCGGGGTACGCCCGCGTCATGAACGGGTTGGCGCTCAGCATACGTGAGAACGACTATGTCCTGGCGGAGCGGTCCATGGGGGCCACCAGCTTCCGGACGATGTTCCTCCACGTTCTGCCGAACGGTTTACCGTCCATGATCGTGCTCATCACCCTCCAGCTCGGCGGACTTATCCTGGCCGAGGCCGGCCTGAGCTACCTCGGCGTGGGCATCACGCCGCCGACGCCGGCCTGGGGCGCCATGGTGGCGGACGGCCAGCGCTACCTGGTTGACTACCCGTGGCTGTCCCTGGCGCCCGGCCTGGCCATCATGCTGGTGGTGTTCGCCTTCAACCTGGTGGGCGACGGCCTGCGGGACGCCCTCGACCCGCGCCTGCGGGGCCTGCTCTAGGAAAGCCTGCGACCGGACCTTTGCCCCCTTCCCGCGGGAAGGGGGGTTTCGCGGCGGGGAAGGCACGGCCGCCACGCTTCCCTTTTTCACTCCGGGCGGAGCGAAGAACCCCTTCGTCACCGGCGGGTCCTCCGACGGGCCCGGGACGAGCGGCGGGTAAAATTGGGCAGACTTCGACACCGGCGCGGAAAATTTGAAATTCGGCATTTTTTACAAAATGTGTCCTGTTTCGTAGCTTCGGAGCGGGCGAGGATTAGGCCGGTCACCATCCGGCGGGCCCGGTTAGCTTTGGAAATCGCGAGTTTTCTGGCGCACTACACCCCCGTGCGGCGTACGTTTTTTAGGCCGCAACGAGAGTATACTAGAAC
>DAOUEG010000038.1:0-8894 GCA_034430495.1 Dehalococcoidales bacterium | reverse complement strand
GGGAAGAGCGAGACGTGCCCGACGACCTTGTGCTCATTCACGTGTTCGGCGGCCCAGAAGTTGGTGCCGGAGGCGAATTCGCACGCTATCTCGGCGGCCTTCTCGCGGGAGACCGGCTCGCCGGGCTCGAAACGGTAGGTCTCCGGCCGGGAAAGGTAGTCGTAGAGGTCGTCGGCATCCTCTTCTCTGAAGAGCCGCACGATGAGCCGTTCCGTTGTCATCATGTGGGTCACGGTCCCGGTACGGTCAGAAATTGACCTTCATGGCGCGCGGCGGGCAGGCGGTGATGCAGGCGCCGCAGGCAACGCACTTGTTGTTATCGAAGCTGACGAGCCGCGTCTCCGGGTCCACGGAAAAAGCGTGGGTGGGACAGACGGTGATGCAGGCCCCGCAGTTGGTGCAGCGGTCATCGTCGCGGTAGATATCCTGGCTGAGCGTCTCGATACGCACGCCCCGGCCGGAGAGGAACTCGACGCCCTTGTCGTAGGCCGCCTGGTTGCCGCGCAGCTCGAGCACGAGCGTTCCTTCCTGCTCCGGGGAGATGGACGCTTTCAGGATGTTGAACTCCAGGTCGTAGTCCTTGACCAGATGGTAGACGATGGGACGGTCCACGGTGCGGCGGGGAAAGCGCAGCACGATACGTTTGGTCACCATAGGTCTCACCTCGCTCAGGAACCGGCCGGTCGGGGCGGCAGGGGATTACATAACAGTGTAGCAGAGCCCGCCCGCGATTGGCAACCGGGTGCGCTCGTATTGCCGCTCCAGGCCGTATAAGATATAATGAAATTTGAAGCCACTTATCATTGAGGAGTCAACTTTGCTCAGAACCCACTCCTGCGGCGCGCTCCGGAAAGAACACATCGGCCAGACGGTGACACTGGCGGGCTGGGTCAACCGCCGCCGTGACCACGGCGGGCTCGTGTTCATTGACCTGCGCAACCGGGACGGCGTCGTCCAGATAGTGTTCAACCCGGAGGTGTCCCGGGAAGCCCTCACGGTGGCCGAGGAACTGCGCTCCGAGTACGTCGTCCGGGTCACCGGCGAGGTCATGCAGCGGCCTGCCGGTACCGAGAACGCCCACCTGGCGACCGGGGACGTGGAGGTGAGCATCCACGAGGCGGCCATCCTCAATACCGCCCTCACGCCCCCGTTCTACATCAACGAGGAAGCGGATGTGGAGGAGACCCTCCGGCTCAAGTACCGCTACCTCGACCTGCGCCACCCCCGCCTGCGGGACAACCTCGTGCTGCGGCATAAGGTGGTCAAGTTCCTGCGGGACTACCTGGACGCGCGGGACTTTATTGACGTGGAGACGCCCACCTTCATCAAGAGCACCCCGGAAGGCGCCCGCGACTACCTCGTGCCGAGCCGCCTCCATCCCGGCCAGTTCTACGCGCTGCCGCAGTCGCCCCAGCAGCTTAAACAGCTGCTCATGGTGGGCGGCCTGGAAAAATACTACCAGATGGCCCGCTGCTACCGCGACGAGGACTCGCGGGCCGACCGCCAGCCGGAGCACACCCAGCTCGATGTGGAGATGAGCTTCGTGACGCGCGAGGACGTCCTCCAGCTGCTGGAAGAGATGTTCGTCGCCCTGACGGAGACCTTCCGGCCGGACGCGAAATTCGTCACGCCGTTCCGCCGCCTCACCTACGCCGAGGCGATGGCCAGGTACGCTTCCGATAAGCCTGACTTGCGCTATGACCTCGAGATAGGGGACATTTCGGATATCGCCGAACGGACGGAGTTCGGCGTGTTCAAGAACGTGCTGGCCGCCGGCGGCACCGTGAAAGGCATTACCGCGGCCGGCTGCGGCGGCTACTCCAAGCACGAGCAAGACGAGCTCACCAAGCTGGCCGTCAGCGCCGGCGCCAGGGGGCTGCTGACCATCTCTCTCGGTGCTGAAGCCGGAACGCTCGATGAACTGGCGGACTATGATATAAAATCCGTCGCCGCCAAGTATATCAGCTTCGACCTCATCAAGGAGATCGCCGCCCGCTGCAACGCCGGGAAGGGCGACCTGCTGCTCATCGTGGCCGGGGAAGAAGCCAGGTGCTACCCGCCGCTCGACGCCCTGCGGCGGGACATCGCCCGGCGGCTCGACCTCGCCGATCCCGCCGCGTTCTCCTATAGCTTCATCGTTGACTTCCCCCTCATGGGCTGGAACGAGGAGAGCAAGTGCTGGGAGGCCATGAACAACCCCTTTACCCACCCCAAGGAAGAAGATCTGGAGCTGATAGATTCCGCCCCGGAGCAGATGCACGGCCAGAACTACGACCTCGTCTGCAACGGCCGCGAGCTCCTCAGCGGCAGCATCCGTATCCACCGGGCGGACCTGCAGCGGAAGATACTGGAGCTGCTCGGTCACGACGAGGAGACGATTACCAACCTGTTCGGCCACATGCTGGAGGCCTTCGCCTACGGCGCGCCGCCCCACGGCGGCTTCGGCGCCGGCATTGACCGCATCGTCATGGCGCTCGCCGGGGAAGACAACATCCGGGACGTGGTCGCCTTCCCCAAGACGCAGAGCGGCCAGGACCTGACCCTCGGCTCGCCGTCGCCGGTGGCGCCGGAGCAGCTGCGGGAGGTCCATATCCACGTCATCGAAGACTAGTCCATACGGAGGAAGTGTGAAAGTCACCAAGGAGAAGATTGAGAACTGCCAGGCCTACCTGACCGTCGAGATGGAAGAAGCTGACATGGCGGCCGGCATTGACGACGCCTACAAGCGGCTCGCCAAGAAGGCGAACATCCCCGGTTTCCGCAAGGGCAAGGCCCCGCGGCAGGTCATGGAACGCTACATCGGCAAGAGCGCCGTGCTGGAAGAGGCCGTTGACCGCATGCTGCCCCAGGCCTACGAACAGGCCCTCACCGAGCAGGAAATCGAGCCCTACGCCCAGCCGTCCGTGGAAATCACCGGGATGGAGCCGCTCGCCTTCAAGGCCACCGTGCCGCTCAAACCGGAGGTCGAGCCCGGCGATTACAGGGACCTGCGCCTTGAACCGATGAAGCTGGAAGTGACCGACGAGCGCATCGAACAGGTCCTGGAAGAGCTCCGGCACCAGAACGCCTCCTGGGAGCCGGTCGACCGCGCCGTGGCGTTCGACGACCTCATCACGGCCGACCTCTTCGGTACCGTCGCGGATAAGCCGTACCTCCAGAAGGTCGGCGCCCAGGTGCAGGTGGTCAAGGGCTCCGTTTCCCCGGCACCCGGCTTCTTCGAGACCATCGTCGGCATGAAGAAGGACGAGGAGAAGGAATTTACCCTGCCGTTCCCGGCGGACTATCCCACTGCGGAGGTCGCCGGGCAGGAGGCGAAGTTCAAGGTCAAGATTTCCGAAATCAAGGTGGAGAAGCTGCCGGAGCTCAACGACGAGTTCGCGCCGCTCGTCTCCGCCGAGTTCAAGATGCTCGCCGACCTCCGCGAGGAGGTCGTCAAGGGGCTTAAGGCCCGCGACGATGAGAACGTCCGCATGGACTACGAGGAGCGGGCCATCAACGCCGCCGTCAAGATGGCGAAAATCGAGTACCCGCCCGTCGTGGTGGACTACGAGATTCAGCGCATCATCCGTGAGCAGGAGCGCCAGCTGAGCGCCTCGAACAGCAGCATGGAGGATTACCTCAAGAACATCGGCAAGTCCGAGCAGCAGCTCGTTGACGACCTGCGGCCCGTCGCCGTGCGGAACGTCGAGGCCTCGCTCGTGCTGAGCAAAATCGCCGAGGCCGAGGACGTCAAGGTCACCGACGAGGACATTGATAACGGCATCAAGAATATGTGCAAGAACGTGCCGGCGGAGCAGCAGGAAGCCTTCTTCAATATGCTCAACACGCCGGACACCCGGCAGTCCCTCGCCACGCAGCTCAAGACGCGCAAGACTATCGAGCGCCTGACGGAGATAGCCAGGACCGAAGATGACAAACCGAAAACACCGGAAACCCCGGTGAGCGAAGAAGCACCCGCGGCCCCGGAGGAAACCCCGGCCCCGGCCGCGGCAGACCCTGAAAACGAGGGCAAGGAGGAAACCGAATGAACTTTACGCAAGACCCCAGCAACGTCATACCCATGGTGATCGAGAGCGGCGCCCGCGGCGAACGGGCGTTCGATATCTACTCGCTGCTGCTGCGGGAACGCATCGTCATGCTGGGCACGCCCATCAATGACCAGGTGGCCAACGTCATCATCGCCCAGCTGCTCTTCCTGGAGCGGGAAGACCCGGACAAGGACGTCAGCCTCTACATCCACTCCCCGGGCGGTGTCATCAGCGCCGGGCTCGCCATCTACGATACCATGCAGCTCATCAAACCGGACGTCTCCACCATCTGTGTCGGCCTGGCCGCCAGCATGGGCACGGTGCTGCTCTGCGCCGGCGCCAAGGGCAAGCGCTACGCGCTGCCCAACGCCACCATCCACATGCACCAGGCGCTCGGCGGGGCCCAGGGCCAGGCGGCGGACATCGTCATCGCCGCCCGGGAGATCACCCGCCAGCAGGATATCCTCAAGGAGATCCTGATGAAGCACACCGGGCAGTCACTCGACAAGATCACCCACGATACCGACCGCGACTACTACCTCAATCCCGTGCAGGCGGTGGAATACGGCCTCATTGACGAGGTGCTTTCCAAGCCCTCGGACGAGACGGACGACAAGAAGAAGAAATAACTAGGGCAGCTTGTCCCTCACCATCGCGTCTATCTGCGGGGTGAGGTCGTAGCCCGGAATACCACGACCGGCAGCGTCAACGACCTGCCGGTCGTCGGTTATGCGCACCTCGCCGCGGGAGAAGGCCTGCAGCGTCGCCACGATGAGCGGCGTCTCCCGCACCGCGCCGTGCGCCCGGATGGCCTTGAAGAGGGCGTTTTCCACCCCTTCTGCGGCCTTCACCTGCGCCACCGTCTTGTCCCCGATCTCTTGCCACAGCGGGTCGAACACCGGGCCGCGGATGGCGAAGGTGCAGTAGGTGGCGGTGGGACCGGCGTCCAGCTCCGGGACGGCCACGTGCATCTTGACGCCCTGGCGGTCGGCGCCGGTTTCGATGAGCTTCCAGATGACCTGCTGCCAGGTGCCGGCCGGCCCGTCCGGCGCGGCCGGGTGGAGGTTCAGGATGCGGTAGCGGCGGCACATCTCCGGCCCGGTGATGAGCATGAACCCCGCCAGCACGCAGATATCCGGGGAGAAGGGTTCGAGCCGCCGCATGACCTCGGCGTCGTAATCGAGCCGCCACCGGGGCAGGGGGGCGTTCGGGTCCGGGTTGGGCATCCGCCGTGCGGCACGGTACTTCTGGTAGGAAAAGCTGAAGAGAGGGAGGTTATGGCTCTCCACCAGGTCGAGGTAGGCGTCGGTGGCCTCCGTCTCGCCGCGCTCGCGGGAGCAGTAGACGAACTCGATGCGGGCATCGAGCTCCCCGGCCATGATAGCGGATTGGACGGCCTGGAGCAGCCCGTAGGAACCGGCCCCGCGGCCGGTGGAAAACCAGCCGATGCGGTAACGTCCCGCCATTTACTTCCTCCGCGTGAGGAACTGGTTCTTGACCTTGGCCCAGGTGCTGAAGACCTTGACGAACATGCTGGAGCGTTTGCCGTAGATGGTGCCGCTCCGCAGGCTCCGGAGGAACTCCTGCGGCGTGGTGAACTCCGGCATCACCACGTAGGCGTTGCCTATCTCCATGACGGTGTGGGCGTCGCTGCCGGCGCCGCCGGGGATATCGTGCGCCTCGGCGAAGGCCCTGGCCCGGTTGGTGTTCTTGGGGAAGGGGCTACGCGCGTTGAGCACCTCCATGAGGTCAATGTCCGCGGCGATTTCCTCGACGGCCCAGTCCTTGAGCGACGAGCCGCGCAGCGTCTCGAAGGGGTGCGGGATGTTGACGAGCGCGCCCTGCTCGTGGATCCGCTTGATGGTCTCCTGCGGCGTCAGTCCGCTCGGCACCGTCTCCTTGAGGAACATCCCCATGATTTCGCCCTGCGTGGTAAGGCATTCCTCCGCCACGATGACCTTGAACGGCGCCAGCTTCTGCATCTCCAGGGCGCCCGCGGCGGTGCCGTGGTCGGCGATGGCGATGCAGTTGATTTCCAGTTTCCTGCACCGCTCGATGATTTTCTCCAGCTGCGTGGAGCAGTCCATCGAGTGGTGGGTGTGGATATGGAGGTCCGCCTTGAGCACGGCGGCTAGCCCGCCCTCTCGATGTAGGACGACGAGCGGGTGTCTACCTTGATGACGTCGCCCTCGTTGATGAAGAGCGGCACGTTGACGGTAAGGCCGGTTTCCAGCGTCGCCGGCTTGGTGCCGCCGGTGGCCGTGTCGCCCTTGAAGCCCGGCTCCGTTCGCGTCACTTCCAGGTTGACGGTAATGGGCACGTCAACGCTGATGATCTCGTCCTTGTACTTCGAGACCTCGACGGAATCCCCCTCCTTGAGGAACGGCAGCGCGTCCGCCACCTGCTCCTTGTTGAGCGGCGTTTGCTCGTAGGTTTCCTGGTCCATGAAGTAGTACAGGTCGCCCTCCGCGTAGAGGTACTGCATCTGGATGGTGTCGAGACGGGCCCGCACGAAGCGGTCATCCGACTGGAACGAGCGCTCGATGGTATGCCCGGCGTTCACGTCCCGCATCTTGACCTTGGCGAGGGCCGTCCGCTTCATCTTGACGTGCTGGTAGTCTATCACCTGCCACAGTTTGCCCTCGTACTCGATGAGCACTCCCTTACGTAACTCCGTCGCGTTAATCATACCGAGCCTTTCTTGCGTGAGAGAGCACCCTCATGCTCCCGTTTTCAATGACCACGAGGTCTTCGATGCGCACCCCGCCCCAGCCGGACAGGTAAATCCCCGGTTCCACGGAGAATATCATGCCGTCTTGCAGGACGTCTTCGGAGCCGGGGCTGAGACGGGGCGCTTCGTGGACGACGAGCCCGACGCCGTGGCCCAGCCCGTGCCCGAAGTCCTCGCCGTACCCGGCGTTCTGGATGACGGTGCGGGCCGCCGCATCGGCGTCGTGGCCGGTAACGCCACCTTTTATTATACCTAGAGCGGCCGTCTGCGCGTCAAGGACGGTGCCGTAGACCTTCTTGTAGAAATCGTCCGGCTCGCCGACGCAAACGGTCCGCGTCAGGTCGCTCGCGTAGCCGCCGTAGCGGGCCCCCATGTCAATGACGATGGTCTCCCCCTCGGCCACGGTGCGGTCCGAGGGCAGGTGGTGGGGCAGGGCGGCCGCCGGACCGGAGGCGACGATTATCTCGAAGGGCAAAGCGCCGCTGCCGTTCTCCCGGAGGCGCTTTTCCAGCTCCCAGGCGATGGCCGCCTCGGTCATGCCGGGCACGATGAGCTTCTCCACCTCTTCCAGCGCCCGGTCGCCGATGGCGGCGGCCTTTCCGGCGCACTCGATTTCATCCTTCTCCTTGATGGTGCGCAGCTTCTCCACCACGCCGCATACCGGCACGAGCTCCGTGGCCAGGTTCTTCTTCTCCAGCGATTCCCTGAGCATGGTGTGGAACCGGTAGCTGACGTCCGAGGACTCGAAGCCGAGCCGCTTCACCTTGTGCTGGCTCACCATGCCGGCGAACCAGTCCCCGAGGCCGGCACCGATGCGGAGTATCTCGAAGTCCGGCGCCTGCGAGACCGCCTGCTCCGTGTAGCGGAAGTCCGTCGCCAGCACGGCCGTCTTTTCCGTGATGAAGAGGAAACCGGCTGTCCCGTGGAACCCGGAGAGGTAGTAGCGGTTCTCCGCCTGCGAGATGAAGATGCCGTCTATTTCGTTGCCCGCGAGGGCCTCGCGCAGGTGCTGGAGGCGGTTATTCATGTCGGTCGCTTTCTTCGCGCGCCATCGGATGGGCGGCGAGGTAGATTTTTCTGGCCCGGCTCTGGGTGACGTGCGTGTAAATCTGCGTGCTGGCCAAGTCCGCGTGGCCGAGCAGCTCCTGGACGACTTTCAGATCCGCCCCGCCGTCGAGCAGGTGCGTGGCAAAGGTGTGGCGCAGCTTGTGCGGATGTACCCGCTTGCCGATGACCCGGGAGTAGTTCGCCAGTATCTTCTGCACGCGGCGCGCCGGCAGGCGTCCGCCGTAGCGGTTGACGAAGAGGGCGCTGCTGCGCTTGTCCCCGAGCAGCACGCGGCGGCCGTCGCCGAGGTATCGTTCCAGGGCCCGGGCGGCCGGCGTGCCGATGAGCACCACCCGCTCCTTGGAGCCCTTGCCCCAGACCCGCAGCTCGTTGCTGTTCAGGTTGAGCCCGTCCACGTCCAGACTGACGAGCTCGCTCACCCGCAGGCCGGAGGCGTAGAGCAGCTCCAGCAAAGCGCGGTCCCGCTGCCCCTGGGGCGTGCTGACGTCCGGGGCCTCGACGAGACGCTTGGCCTCCTCGACGGTCAGGAAGGAGGGCAGCCGCTTGTCCAGCTTGGGCGAGACCGTCGTGGCGGCCGGGTTGGCCTTCAGGACGTCCTCCCGCACCAGGTACCGGTAGAACGACCGGATGGCGGACAGTTTCCGGGCGATGCTGGATTTGGCCTTGCCCTCCTCCATCAGCTGCGACATGAACCCGCGCAGCGTCTGCCGGGTGACGTCCCGGAGGGACGTAATCCCCTTCGACTGGATGTAGTGGAAGAACTCCAGCAGGTCGTTCTTGTAGTTGCGCACCGTGTAGCCGGAGGCGTTCTTCTCCGCTTCCAGGTAGGCGATGTATCTGTCAAAGACGTTCGGCATAGCGCAGACCGTTTACTCCGGGGCTTCGGCTCCCTTCGCCGCGGGCGGTCCCCCGGCCTTGCCCCGGTAATCGCAGCTGGTGCAGACCGCCTGCCGTCCCCGTTGCCCGAGCAAACCGCCGCACTTGGGGCAGGGCTTCTTCAGCGGCTTGAGGTTGGTGGCGAAGTCGCACTCCGGGTAGCGGTTGCAGCCGTAGAAGGTCCGCTTCTT
>DAOUEG010000037.1:0-36360 GCA_034430495.1 Dehalococcoidales bacterium | reverse complement strand
TCAGCTCACCGTAATGGCCGAACCCGCCCCGGATTTCACCACCTCGATGCGCGTCGGGAAGGCGTCCTTCAGCTCGTCCATGTGGGTGATGACGAGCACCTTCTCGAAGTCGTCCTGAATCGAGTTGATGGCCTCTTTCAGCTTCTCCAGCCCGCTGCTGTCCTGGGTGCCGAAACCCTCGTCAATGATGAGCGTCGGCAGCGGCGCCCCGGCCCGGCTGGCCAGCAGCCGCGAGAGGGCGATGCGGATGGCGAAGTTGATGCGGAAGGCCTCGCCGCCGCTGAACATCTCGTAGTCCCGCGTGCCGAGCTCGTCGGTGATCGTTATGTCGAGGGTCTCCCGCACCGTCCCCGCCTTGGTCTCCTGCTGGGTCTTGAAATTGACGTGCATGCGGTTGTCCGTCATCCGGGCGAGCAGGCGGTTGGCCTCGTTCTCGATGTCCGGCAGGGCGGACTCGATGAGCAGCGCCTGGATGCCGGTCTTGCCGAAGGCCCGCGTCAGCTCCTTGTAAATGCCGGCGTCCTTGACCGCCGCGTTGAGGGATTCCTCCCGCTCCTTGCGGCGGGCTTCCAGCTCGTCGAGCCGCTGCAGCCGCTCTTTCTCACGACCGACGGCGGCCTGGGCCTCGTCCCGCGCGGCGGCCGCCTCGCGGTGGGCGGCTTCGGCGATGGCCGCCTCCTCCCGCAGGTCCGGCAGGCCCTCGAGCTCTTTGAGGAACGTCTCCTGCTGCGCGGCGGCCTGCTGTGCCTGCTCCCGGTGGGCGGCGATGGTCTCCTCGGCCCGGGCCAGGCCGTTTTGCTCCGCCTCGATGAGCCGGGCCGCTTCATCGAGGGTGTTCTTGTCCTTTTCCCGGGTCTGTAATTCGTCCACCCGGCGGCGGGCCGCCTCGTGCCTGGCCTCGTCGTAGCCGAGCGCCGCCAGCTCCTGCTCCGCCCCCGCGAGCTGCTGCTGCTCCTCGACGGCGTACTCGCGCCGTTCGAGCTGCCCGGTGACGCCGAACACGTACTCCCGCCCCTTGGCGAGGCGGGCCTCGTCTTCCTCCCGCTCGGCGATGCCCTTCTCCAGCACGCTCAGCCGCCCCAGGATGGCGGTCTGCTCCCGTTTCAGGTCGGCCTCCATCCCTGCGCGGGCGTTTTTCAGCCGTTCCGAGGCCGTGCCCGCCTCGACGAGCGCCTGCCGCCGCTGCTGGAGCAGCGCGGATTTCTCGTTCCGCTCGGTGGTGTACTTGCTCTCGATGAGGGCCAGCCCCTCCTGGGTCAGCTCGGACTCGCAGAGGGGACAGCGGGTCTCCTCGTGGCTCGCCCGGTGCCGGGCGAGCAGGTCGAGCTTCTCTTCGAGCTCTTTCGTCTCCCGTTCGAGCCGCTCGACCTCCGCCTCCAGCCGGTTGAGGGCGGCCTGCCCTTCGCGGACGGTCGCCTCGCCCTCCTTCAGCTCCTGCTCCCGGGCCGCCAGCGAGGCCGTCTTCTGCCGGGCTTCCTCGAGCTGTTGCCGCTGCTCGGGCAGCGTCCTGACGCGCTCCTCCAGCTCCGCCACGCGCTCCTGGTAGCGTTTCAGCGTCGCTTCCAGCCCGGTGCGGGCGGTGGTGACGGCCGTCTTGAGCTCGGCGATGCGCACCTTGAGCCGGGAGTCCCGCTGGGCGAGGGCGTTCATCTCCTCGTAGGCCCGGCGGGCGGCGGCGTAGTCGGCGGCCCCTTGCTCGATCTCCTCCCGCCGGGCGATGGTCTCCTGGTAGCGGGCGAGATTGGCGCGGCGGCCCTCGGCCTCTTCCTCGGCCCGTTTGAGGAGGCGCTCGTTCTGCTCGCCGCGGGCCTTCAGCTCGTCGAGGCGGGCCTGCCGTTCCTCGAGGGCTTCGAGCCGCTTCCGGAGACCGTTCAGTTTCGCCTCCGCCTCCTTGGCGGTGGCGTCCAGCCCGGTCAGCGTCTCCTGTGCCTCGGCGTAGGCGGCTTCCAGCTCCGGCCGCTTGGCCAGCTCCTCGCCGAGCTCCCCGAGGCCGCTTTCCAGCACGCGGGTCTGCTCGTCGTACTCGCGGGCACGCTCGCGGGCCTTCTCCTCGAGCTCGTCATACTGCCCGAGGTCGAGGATGGTGGCCAGCACGTCCTTGCGCTTGCCGGCCGGCTGTCTCGTGAACTCGTCGGCGTGGCCCTGGCGGAGGTAGGCGCTGTTGACGAAGGTATCGTAGTCCATGTGGAGGAGGTCAATGATCTTCTGCTGGGTCTCGTCAATCGTGTTGCCGGAGATGGCCCGCGCGTTGTCTCCGTCGAGTGAAAAGAGGTCGAGCGAGGACTGCCCGGCGCTCCGGCGCTTCTTGGGACGGGTGCGCTTGCGGAGGACACGGTAGAGGCCACCGCCGACGGCGAAATCGAACTCCACCTCCATGTCCTGCGCCAGGGTGTGGATGAGCTCGTCAATGCTGCCGGCCCGCGCCTTGCCCCAGAGGGCCCAGGTCATGGCGTCAATGAGGGCGCTCTTGCCGTTGCCGTTGTCCCCGCAGAGGCACGCCAGGTGGATGCCCCGGAAGTCGAGCGGCGGCACGTCCTCCCGGTAGCACATGAAGTTGCGCAGCCTGAGCTTGACCGGAATCATGGCCTATACGTTTTCGTTCTTGATGTAGCGGCCGCGGAGCACCGTGGTGAAGTGGAAGATGGGCCGATCCACGCGGTTGAGCTTGAGCGGGCAGTGCGGCAGCCCCGCCGGGACGAATATCATGGAGGACCTGGTGATGACGTGCTTCTCGTCGCCGAGGTAGATCTCCACCTCGCCGTTGAGGTCGTGCTCGTTGTACGGGTCGCCCCCGCAGAAGCCGATTATCTCGTCCTCCTCGTGGGTGTGGGGTACGTCGTCCACCGTCTCGGACGCCTTGAGGTACCAGGAGGCGTTGAAATGGAAGGCCCCCGGCACGACATTGTCGTCCATCCAGAGGATGCGCCGGGCGTACTTGTTGTAGACCGGGGCGAGGACTTTCTTCTCCTCCGGCTCCTGGAGCTCGGTGACGACGTACTTCATCGGGTCGTCGATCTCCGGCGAGTTCGCCCCGTCCGTCTGCACGTAGGTGCTGCTGGTGACGACGGAGAAGTGGAAGACGGGCCGGTTGATTTCCCGGAGGATGAGCGGGCTGTGCTTCAGGCCGGCGGGGAAGAAGAAGTAGGCGGACTTGTCAATGACGACCGGATGGTCCCCGACCCAGAACTCTATCTTGCCGTCGAGCTCGTGGGGATTGTCCGGGTCGCCGCTGAAGAAGCCGACGATTTCATCCACGTCGTGGGCGTGGGCCTGGGGGCCGCCCTTGGTGGGGCCCAGGTACCAGGAGCAGTTCATCTGGAAGGCGCCGGGCGTGTTGTTGGCGTCCATCCAGAGGATGCGCCGCCCGAAGGAGCGGTAGCGGTCGAGACCGGCCATGACCTCCGGCGGGGCTTTCAACTCGGACATGATATACTTGCCGTACTTGGATTCAGCCATGCGACAACCTCCGGTTCCTGAAATATACCGGTATTGTAGCACCTTTCCGCGGCCGGTTGGAAACGGCGTTCCATTTGACGCCGCCGGGAGGCCCCGCCTACACTGTCAGCATGGCCAAACTCGTCCTCGACCTCCACGAAATCTACGACAAGGGCTGGAAAATAGACGCGGAGCTGCAGCGCGTCATGGATGAGGCGCTGGAAAAGCGCGTCACCCCGGTGGAAATCATCCCCGGCAAGGGCTCCGGCCAGCTCAAGAAGCGGGTGCTGCGCTTCCTCAACCAGCCGGAGGTGAAGCGGCTCTATCACCGCGTGGAGAAGGACGACAAGAATTTCGGCCGCATTTTCGTGCACTTCAAGTTCAAGTAACGCCGGCCACGGAGGGAAAAATGAGACGAGTCGTCACCGGGCACCGCCACGGGAAAGCCGTCGTCCTGGAGGACGCGGAGCTTGAGCCCGTCGTCACGCCTGTCGTGCGGACGGTCCACCTCGGCGTGACTGGCCCGGACCCCGTCATCCCCCCGGAAGGGCCGGAGGTGCCGCGGGAGACCGCCTTCAGCACTCCCCTTCCCGGCGCTACCCGGTTCCACGTGGGAACGCTGCCGCCGGACGACGCCGTCATCGCACGGGCGAAGGAAAACGGGATGGACGTGGCGGCCTGGTGGGAGGAGCATTTCCATGACACGTTCGGGATGCACGCCACCGACACGATTGACTACGACATCATCCTTTCGGGTGAGTGCTGGCTGGAGCTCGACGACGGCGTGGAGGTCCACCTCAAACCCGGCGACGTCGTCATCCAGAACGGCACCCGCCACGCCTGGCGCAACCGGGGCAAAGAGGACTGCGTCATGGCCACCGTGATGGTCGGGGCGAGGCGGGCGGCCTAGTCCCCGTTGTTCTTGAGGAACTCCTCGGCCAACCGGATGGCGTCGTCGGCGGAGAGGTCGAGCGACTCCTGGTACGGCATCTCCACGTACTTCTTCTCCAGCTCCTCGATGAGCGTGTTGAGCTGCGGGTTCTGCTGGCGCAGGAAGTTGAGCTTCCCCTCCGTCTCCTTGATGGCCCCGTCGAGCTCGTCGAAGTCGAGGTCCACCTTCATCAGGTCCTTGAGCCGCACGAGCACGGCCTTGATTGACTTGGGGCTCTCGGCCAGGAAGACGTTGAACTCCGGGTAGCAGGGCACCCGCACGGTGAAGTTGCAGGCCTCCAGCCCCTTGAGCTGGCACTCGTGGACGAGCATCTGCCCGAAGGCGGCCATGCCCTCCCGGTTGGACCAGGTCACGTTGTAGGTGTCTATCTCCGCCTTGACCTTCTCGTCCGAGCAGGTGCAGGAGATGATGGGCTCGCGGGTGTAGGGGCTCATGTCGAGCAGCCCGCCGGTGGCGTAGAGCCGCTCGGCGCCGAAGCTCAGCGCCAGCTCGACGACGGCCTCGGCGTACTCCTCCCAGTTGAGGCTCGGCTCGTCGCCGTGGAAGAGGATGAGGTCGTGGCCGGAGCCGGTATCTTTCGCGTAGTAGAACTCGTTGATCGGCATCTGGGCCTCGGTGATGATGCCCTCCTCCATCCGGAAGCTGGGACGCAGGCTGTCCACCCCCGGTATCTGGTAGAGGTGGTAGCGGGCGGCGGGCATCTCGGCGAACTTTTCCGCATCGTACTGGTCGATGAGGTAGTCCACCACGCCCACGGACGCGTTGCCGTTATTGAACGAGCCGCGCAGGCCGCAGATGATGTACGGCTTGGTCAGCTCCGGTTTGCTTTCGAACTTCACGATATCCAGACTGCTCATATTCTCACCCTCCGGGATGGCTCCATTCCCATTATACCACCGGCGCCGTGCCGCGCCGGTTATCTATCAGGGTATAGGGAAACGGGGGAAATAGCAAACGGGTACGGCGCTACTGGCTTACCACGTCGAGGGGGTTCTTCGCCTCGAAAGCCCTTTTCAGGTACCGCCCGGTAGCGGAGGATTTGCGCTTCGCCAGCTGCTCCGGCGTGCCCGTCGCCACCACCTTGCCGCCGCGGTCACCCGCACCGGGGCCGAGGTCGATGAGCCAGTCCGCGTTCTTCATCACGTCCAGGTGGTGCTCGATGACGACGACGGTGTTCCCCGCGTCCACGAGCGCCTGGAGCACCCGCAGCAGCGCCGCCACGTCCTCGAAGGAGAGGCCCGTCGTCGGCTCGTCGAGGATGTAGAGCGTCTGCCCGGTGGAGCGCCGCGAGAGCTCGGTCGCCAGCTTGACGCGCTGCGCCTCGCCGCCGGAGAGGGTCGGCGCCGGCTGCCCGAGGTGGATGTAGCCGAGGCCCACGTCGTTGAGCGTCGTGAGCTTGCGCTTTATTTTCGGGAAATTCTCGAAGAAGTCGAGCGCCTGCGCCACCGTCAGGTCGAGCACCTCGGCGATGCTCTTGCCCTTGAACTTGATCTCCAATGCCTCGCGGTTGTAGCGGTCGCCCTTGCAGACCTCGCACGGCACCGTCACGTCCGGCAGGAACTGCATCTCGATGTTGATGAAGCCGTCGCCGCGGCAGGCCTCGCAGCGGCCGCCTTTGACGTTGAAGGAGAACCGCCCCGGCCCGTAGCCGCGCAGCCGCGCCTCCGGCACCGTCGCAAAAAGCTCCCGGATGGGCGTGAAGGTGCCGGTGTAGGTGGCCGGGTTGCTCCGCGGCGTCCGTCCTATCGGCGACTGGTCAATGTTGATGACCTTGTCGATGAACTCCAGCCCGGCGATGGCGTCGTGCTCGCCGGCGCGGTCCCGCGCCCGGTAGAAGACCTGGGCCAGCCGGCGGTAGAGGATTTCGTCGATGAGGGTGCTCTTGCCGCTCCCGGAGACGCCGGTCACGCACACGAACTTGCCGAGCGGTATCGAGACATCAATGTTTTTCAGGTTGTTCTGCCGGGCGCCGGCGATGGTGATGGCCTTGCCGTTGCCCTTGCGCCGCGTTTCCGGGTACGGTATCCGCTTCACGCCGCTCAGGTATTGCCCGGTGAGGGACTTCTTGTTCTGCAAAATGTGCTCGAGCGGTCCGGCCGCCACGATCTTGCCGCCGTGCTCGCCGGCGCCGGGCCCCATGTCAATGATGTGGTCCGCCGCCCGCATCATGGCCTCGTCGTGCTCGACGACGAGGATGGTGTTGCCGAGGTCCCGCAGCCGCTGCATCGTCTGGATGAGACGGTAGTCGTCGGCCGGGTGGAGGCCGACCGTCGGCTCGTCACAGACGTAGAGCACGCCCATCAGGCCGCTGCCGATCTGGGTGGCGAGCCGGATGCGCTGGGACTCGCCGCCCGAAAGGGTCATCGAGGCGCGGTCGGTACTTAAATAATCCAACCCCACGTCCTTCAAAAAGCCGAGCCGGGTGGTGATTTCCTTCAAAATCTGGTGGGCGATCATCTTCTCGCGCTCGGTGAGGATGGTCCGGTCGAGCTCCCGCGCCCAGGCGAGCGCCTTGGTCACGGACATGGCCGTCACGTCCATGATGTTCTTGTCCCCCACTGTCACCGCCAGGGCCTCCGGCCTGAGGCGCCGGCCGCCGCACTCCGGGCAGGGCCGGGCCACCATGTAGCGCTCGATGTTCTGCCGGGAGTACTCGCTCTCGGTGTCCTTGTACAGCCGCTCCAGGTTGGGGATAATGCCCTCGTACTTGCCGCTCTCGCGCACCGTCCGCCCGAAGCGGTTGCGGTAGGTGCGGATGTTCGGCTCGCCGTAGAGGAGAAGGTTGACCTGCTCCTCGTTCAAATCCTTGATGGGCGTGTCCAGCGAGAAATCGTACCGCCGGGACAGCGGCCGCACCCGCCAGAGGTACCAGTTGTGGGTCTGCCACGGCTTGATCGCCCCCTGCATCACCGAGAGGTCCCGGTTGAGCACGAGGTCCGGGTCTATCTCCTGCCGGAAGCCGAGCCCGGTGCAGGCCGGGCAGGCCCCGTAGGGCGTGTTGAAGCTGAAGCTCCGCGGCGCTATCTCCGTCAGGCTGATGCCGCAGACGACGCAGGCCAGGTGCTCGGAGAAGAGCAGCTCCTCCCCTTCCACGACGGAGACGAGCACCACACCGTTGGCCGTCTTGAGGGCCGTCTCCACGGAGTCCGCGATACGGGCCGGGTCGGTCTCCGGCCCGGTGACGAGCCGGTCCACGATGACCTCGATGGTATGGCTCTTGTAGCGCCCCGGCTTGATGTCCTCGGACAGGTCGTACACCGTTCCGTCCACCCGCACCCGGGCGAAGCCCTGCTTGCGCAGGTCCTCGAAGACGCTCTGGTACTCGCCCTTGCGGTCCTGCACCACCGGCGCCAGTATCATGATGCGGCTGCCCTCGGGGATGTTTTGCACCGCGTCCACGATTTGCTGGACGGTCTGGGCCGTTATCTCCCGCCCGCACTTGGGACAGTGCGGGTGCCCCACCCGCGCGAAGAGCAGGCGCAGATAGTCGTAGATCTCCGTCACCGTGCCGACGGTGGAGCGGGGATTTTTCGAGGGGCCCTTCTGGTCAATGGACACCGCCGGGCTGAGGCCCTCGATGTAGTCCACCTCCGGCTTCTCCATCCGCCCGAGGAACTGGCGGGCGTAGGCGGAGAGCGATTCCACGTACCGCCGCTGCCCCTCCGCGTAGATGGTATCGAAGGCGAGCGAGCTCTTGCCGGAGCCGGAAACACCGGTCACCACCACGAGCTTGTCCCGCGGAATCTCCACGTCGATGTTCTTCAGATTGTGCTCCCGGGCACCCTTGACGATGATGGCGTTCGACGGCATTTTTGAAACTCCTGTTCTAATCGTGATTGTATCATTTTCCGGGTACCGGTACAAGAAAATTCCTGCCGCCTCAGGGTTACCACTCAGGACTCTTGTCTCATTGTGGAAAACGGTGAAATTATGTATAGTAGTAGTATTCTGGCTGAAGAGATATTCATTTTTGAACGGTCCCGCCGCCGGTTCGCCAGCCGGTTTTTACCATAGAGTCGTCGTTACCGGGATGGGCGCGGTCAGCCCCGTCGGGCTGGACGTTCCCTCGCTCTGGGAGGCCATGGCCGCCGGGCGCTCCGGCGTTGACTACATCACCAGCTTCGATACCACCGGCTACGACAGCCGCATCGCCGCCGAGGTCAAGGGGTTCGACCCTACCGTCTACGTCTCCCGCAAGCAGGCCGGGCGCATGGACCGCTTCACCCAGTTCGCCGTGGCCGCCAGCCTCCAGGCCGTGGAGAACGCCCGCTTCACGGTCCGCCCGGAGGACGAGCCGGACACGAGCGTCATCATCGGCACGAGCGTCTGCGGCCTGCTCTCCGTCTGCCAGCAGCTGGAGATCCTGGCCAGGTACGGGCCGAAGCGCATCAACCCCATCTTCGCCCCGACCATGATCGGCGACGCCGCCGGCGTGCAGGTCTCGCTGCTCCTCAACGCCAAGGGGCAGAGCTACGCGCCGTCCTCCGCCTGCTCCTCCGCCAGCGATGCCATCGGCCACGCCTTCGACCTTATCCAGCGCGGCGTGGTCAGGACCGCCATCGCCGGCGGCACCGAGGCCCCCATCGTCCCGGTGGTGGTGGCCGCCTTCGCCAACATCCGCGCCCTCTCCAGCCACCGGGGCGAGCCGGCCCGGGCCTGCCGGCCCTTCGACGCCCACCGTGACGGCCTCGTCCTCGGGGAGGGCGCCGGCATACTGGTGCTGGAACAGCTGGAAAGCGCCCTGGAACGCGGCGCCCCTGTCCTGGCCGAGGTCGTCGGCTTCGGAGCCACCTCGGACGCCTTCCACCTCACCCAGCCGGCCCCGGACGGCAGGTCCGCGGCGCGGGCGGTGCGGCTGGCCCTGGAGCGCGCCGGCATCGCCCCGGACGAGGTGGACTACATCAACGCCCACGGGACGGCCACCCCCCTCAACGACCGCACCGAGACGAACGTCATCAAGGCGGTCTTCGGGGAGCGGGCCAAGTGCGTGCCGGTGTCCGCCACCAAGTCCATGGTGGGCCACCTGCTCGGCGCCGCCGGGGGCATCGAGGCCGTCATCACCCTGCTCGCCATGCAGCACGGACTGCTGCCGCCCACCATCAACCTGGAGCACCCGGACCCGGAGTGCGACCTGGACTACGTCCCCAACGCGGCCCGCCCGGCGGATATCCGGGTGGCCATGTCCAACTCCTTCGGCTTCGGCGGGCACAACTCGGCGCTCGTTTTTCGCAGGTTCGAAGAAAACAGATAAGCCGGCCGTCTCTCTCCTGAACCGGTGGCAAGGAGGAGGCAAAGGATGTCCGCTCGTCCGCAAAGAGGTCAGGAAGTCCAGAGCAGGTACTGGCTTCGCTGGCTGCCGCGGGGCCTGTTTATGGCCGCCGCCTTCACCCCCGTGCTGATCGTTCCCTTCTCCTACCATGGCGTCCGGGAGGCCGGCTCGGGGTATTGGATAGCCGTCCCGTTTTGCGTCATGGTTCCGGTGGCCCTCGGGGCTTTCGCCTGGGTAAAGCCGATTCCCGGCGGTGTTGTCGCTCTTTTGGTGATGGCGTTTGTGTACCTGTTTTTTTTCTTCGCGTCATCGTTCGGAACGGTCTTCGAGGGTGTTGCCGTAAGATTATTCACGATTGAGGCGCTCTTCATCATCGCCGCTGGCGTGCTGTCCGTTGTCTGGGGCACCATACGCTGGGGGAGTTAGGCCGTTCGAGGGCGACTGACTTCCTCCTTCGGCTCCGGCGGTGCTATAATCAAGGCACCGTGACGCAGAACGACTACTTCACCGAGACCCCCGCCCCGGACGAGCTCCGGCTCCGCCACCTGACCGTGGACGAGGCTCTGCCCCTCCTGGATACTTTCCTCCACGACCGCTTCGTGAGCGGCTTCACCAGCGTCCGCATCATCCACGGCAAGGGCACCGGCACGCTACGGGAAACAGTGAGAAGGGTTTTGAAGGGCCACCCGCTGGTCAAGTCCTTCCGGGCGGGCGGCCGCGCCGAGGGTAGGCAGGGCGTCACCATCGTCGAGTTTACCGACCACTAAACGATTGAACCGACCCCCCTCTTTCGGCTATACTGTAGACGGCGCGGTGAGTGTGGCCTAGCGGTTAAGGCGTCAGGTTGTGGCCCTGAAGATCGTGGGTTCAAATCCCATCACTCACCCCACCCTTCCCCCCGTCAATGCCGCGGCGGTGGTTGGCCGTCGTCCACACCCTCGCCCGCCGGATGAAGTCGTCCACCTCGGCCTCCGTCCTGAAATCGTCCGGGCCGCAGTCGTCATCGTGCACCATCTTCTTTTTTCCCCGCAGCAGCTTCTTTGCGTCCAGCCTGTAGGCCGGCCAGCCGAGCGCCATCGTGTCGTAGATGTCGAGCTCCGGCGGGATGCCGATGAGCTGCTTGATCATCGTCTGCGGGTAGGTGACGGCACTGACGGAGAGCCACTCGTTGGCCAGCCCGAGCGACGTGGCGGCCAGCGCCATGTAGAGGTAGGCGTTGGCGAGGGACGAGGTGAAGACGGACTGGCGGCGTTCGAGGTCGTAGCGCATACTCATCGGCAGGCCCTTGAGCGTCCGCGTGTCCCCGAGCACGATGATGAAGACAGGGGCGATCTTGTAGTCGCTCTCCGCATCGAGGTTCTTGTGGTAGGGAACGCGCTGCCATGCTTCCCGGTACTGCTCGGTCTGGTTCATGAGGCGGTGGTAGTCCCGGAAGTAGCCGATAATGGCCTCCCGCAGCTCCGGCTTCCGCACCACGACGAAGTCCCACGGCTGGAGGTTGAAGCCGGAGGGGGCCCAGCGGGCGGCCTCGATGACCTTGTCCACGTACTCGTCCGGGACGGGGTCCGGTTTGAAGCGGCGGATGGTGCGGCGGTTCTTGAGAAAATCCAGCAGCGTCTCGTAGTCCATGGCAAGCCTCCAACGTGCGCTTGCCCCAGTATAGGCGCGCCGGGCGGCCCGGCGCAACGCGGAGGTTCTGGCGGGGGCTTGCGGGAATGGGCTATACTTAAACGGCAGCGCGCGCCTGTAGCTCAGTGGATAGAGCACCGGTCTTCGGAACCGGGTGTCGTGGGTTCGAATCCCACCGGGCGCGCCATTTCCCCTTCCCCCTCCATCCGTTCTATAATAGTGGCAATCCCCTCTGGAGGTGTCGCCATGCCGGAAAATCCATTGCAGCCGCTCGAAGCCCTGGACCCGGAGCTCCTCAAGGCCGTGGAGGCCAACCGCACCCTCGCCCTCTCGGACGAAGGCGCCCTGCCCCGCAAGTATAAGTACCTCATCGCCATGGTGCTGGATGCCGTCCACGGCGCCGACGGCGGTGTCCGCAGTCTCGCCACCGCCGCCCTCCACGCCGGCGCCACCAGGGAGGAGATCGCGGACGCCCTCCGGGTCGCCTACTTCATTGACGGCGTGGGCTGCGTCTACGTGGCCGCCCGCGGCCTGGACGGACTTTTGTAGCCTTGTCCACCCCTCCGGCTCCCCCGCAGAAAAAGCTCTGGCGTGACCGGAACCTGCTCATCCTCTTCGGCGTCACGCTCATGGCCGTGCTCGGCGTCTCCAGCATATCCCCCGTGCTACCGACCATGCAGGAGTACTTCCACGTCTCGGAGGGGCAGATAGCGCTGCTCATCACCTTCTTCACCCTGCCGGGCGTCTTCCTCGCCCCCGTCCTCGGGGTGATGGCGGACCGCTGGGGCCGCAAGCGTATCCTCGTGCCCTCGCTCGTCATTTTCGCCCTGGCCGGCGTCGCCTGCGGCCTCGTCCGCAACTTCCACTGGCTGCTCGCCTTCCGGGCCATCCAGGGCATCGGAGCATCCGCCCTCGGCTCCCTCAACACCACCATCATCGGCGATCTCTACGCCGGCCCCCGCCGCGCCGAGGCGATGGGCTACAACGCCAGCATCCTCTCCATCGGCACCGCCTCCTACCCGGCCATCGGCGGTGCGCTCGCCCTGCTTGGCTGGTTCTACCCGTTCTACCTGCCCGTCCTGGCGCTGCCGGTCGGCCTGCTGGTCCTGGCCCGCCTCCGGAGCCCGGAGCCCCGGACGGAACAAAGCCTGAAAAAATACCTCGCCGGGGCGTGGTCCCAGATCAGGGACATCCGCGTCATCGGCATCCTGACGGCCGGCACCGTCACCTTCATCTTCGTCTACGGTGCGCTGCTTACCTACCTGAGCTTCCTCCTCGACCAGCGCTTCCATGCCTCGTCATTCACCATCGGCCTCACCGTCACCGCCATGTCCCTCACCACGGCCGCCGTGTCTTCCCAGTTGGGGCGCATCAACCGGCGTTTCAGCCTCGGCGCCATCATCGTCACCGCCTTCGTCTGCTACGCCGTCGCCCTCTTCCTCATCCCCCTCATGCCGTCCATGCTGCTGCTCCTCATCCCGATGCTCATCTTCGGCGCCGGGCAGGGCATGAACATCCCGAGCCTCCAGACCGCCGTGGCCGGGCTGGCCCCTATCGAGTACCGGGCCGCCCTCATGTCCGTCAACGCCATGATGCTGCGGCTCGGGCAGACCATCGGGCCGCCGCTCGTCGCCATCGCCTACGTTTACGGGGGCTTCGACGCCGCGTTCTACAGCACCGCCGGCCTCGCCCTCCTCACCGCTATCGTCGGCTTCGTCGGACGGAGGCTCGTCGGAAAAGCCGCACCCACCGCCTGAGCCCGCCGTTTCACGGACAAAAAGGAACCCCCTGCCCGTCCGGACAGGGGGTCTTGGTTTTTTTAATGACCGGCTGGCCGGTCAGGAGAGCAGTTTCTTGCCCGCTCCCTGGCCGAGCCGGAAGACGGCCCAGGCGCAGAAGCCCGCCGCGATGCCGAAGGCGACGTGCAGCCCGAGCGAGTTGAGCACGCCCACCAGCAGGAAATGCTTGGTCACCGGGGCCATGGCCGCCGCCCCCATGATGAAGGCGAACTTGGCCAGGTGCGCCCCGAGCCCGGTGAGTACCGCCCCGAAGGGATTGCGGATGTTCATCTTGGGGAGGTGGGCAATGACATCAATGAGCAGGCCGGTGCTGCCGTAGAGCAGCATGTTGTAGCCCATGGTGTGCTCCAGCCCGAAGGGCACGCTCCAGAACCCCATCCCGATGCCGGTGGCCAGCCCGGCCCCCCGCCAGCGCATCACCGTGGCGCCCAGCATCATCGGCCCGAGCCAGTAGAGGGCGCTGCTGCCGGGGATGCCCATGGAAGGATGGATGGACTTGCCGAAGGCGGCCGCGGTCGAGAAAATAACCACCAGTAGCGCCTGGACGCCGATGCGGAAGCCGCGGTGCTCCCACCACTGCGGGACGAACGATAGCCCGGGAAGTGCCGCGGTACGTACCTTGCTCATGCTCCTGCTCCTTCTCGCTGGGCCTTGTGGCTCTTTTCCACCGGTTCCCAGACCTGCGTGGTACCGGGGCGGGTGACCGCTTTCACCCTGAGGACCGGCTCGCCCCCGACGAGGGAAGGCCGTATCCAGCCGAGACTGTCAACGACCTCCGCCGCGGCCAGTGACCGGCCGCTTTCGTCCACGACCGAGACGATGTCCGTATCTCCCAGGAGTGCCCCCACCGTCACCAGCCCCTTTATCTCTTTGATACCTTTCATCTGCACGTAGCGGCCGGCGTTGCCGCCTGCCGAGAGTCCCACCGCCGCCAGCGCCCCGATGACGCCGCCGCCGGTGCCGCCGTGCTCTTCGAGGATGATGCCCTCGCCGGCGGCCAGCCCCAGGGCGGCCTCCTTGGTCACCACCTCCGCCGCCGCCCGGTTGCCGAACTCGATGACCGTCCCGCTCACGGCGTCCTTCTCGATGACGCAGGTGCCGGGGTCGGACCCCTCTAGGAAGTTCTCCCGGAAGTAGCCCCGGCAGACCGCCGCCAGCTCGCTCAGCTCCCGGTCGGACTCGAACTCGATGCACTTGGCGCTGTTGTGACTAGTATACGGGATACCGTCCGCCACGAGCAACTGGTGGCGGATAACGCCGCGCAGCTTCCCGAGCCCCCGCCCGGCGAGGAGGTCGCCGATGGTCTTGGCGATGCGGCCGGTGCCCGGGCTGCCCGGGACGTCCGTATCGTCAACGCCGATGTAGATGGTTCGCTTCATTGCACCTTCAGGGCCGAGACGTCCACGATCCAGTTGGATTCCGGAATGGCCTGCCCGGCCAGCTTCGTCTTGCCCTGGTTGTTGAACTCCAGAATGGTCTGCACCGTGACCTCGCTGAACTGGAGGGTCAGCTCCGCGGTCGCCACCCTTCCCTTGCTGTAGCCCTCGACGGTGACGCTCGTGAAGTCCGTGATACCGAGCAGCCCGAGCGCCGAGGCGAGCGTCGGACCTTCCTCGAGCTCGCCGGTGGACTTGTTGAAGGTGACCGTCGGCAGGCTGTGCAGCTGGTCGAGGGTCAGCGAGCCGATTTGCGCGCCGTCCCTGTAGACGGCGATGGCGTAGCCGCTGGCCGAGGCCGTCGTCGTGGCGCCGCTGCCGCCGCCCGTGCCTCCGCCGGTCCCGCCTCCCGTACCGCCGCCGGACGTGGCCGAAGTCGTGGCCGGGGCGGCCGCCGGGGTGGTCGTCGCGCCGCCGCACCCGGCCAGGACGAGCGTCGCCGCCAGCAGGACGAGCGCGATGAGTGAAATAATGAGACGGACTGGTTTCATCGGCGGATGCTCCTCGTAACTATCGCTTGCACCAGACGTGCTAATGCAAGTATACTACCGGCTGCGGGCCCTGGCAAGCGGCCCGCTCCGGCGGGGGCACCGGGGCCGGATAGCTCCGTCCGGCCCGCCCCGTCCATCTCCGGCCGGGAAGGGCGTGGCCGCACCCTGGCCCCTTCCCGGCTCTCGGAGCGGGCTAGTCGGTCCCTATCATCACGTTGGACGCCTTGACGATAGCGTAGACGTCCTTCCCCACCGCCAGCTTGAGCCGCTCCGCCGATGACTTGGTGATGATGGACACCACCTCGGCGCCGCCGGCCACCTCCACGATAACCTCCGTGTTGACGGCCCCCGGGGTAACCTGCTTCACCTTTCCCTTGAGCACGTTGCGGGCACTGATCTGCATACCGTACCTCCTTCTCTATCCAGTATAGTAATACAAGGGAAAGAAGCGGGCAACTGACCCCGCCGGTGCAACTCTTTTTTATCACATTTACCTCACATCCCTTTGCATCTCTTGCTCCGCTCTGTATAATAGGGGCAGGAAGATGAGGAGGAAGGGAAATGGGTAAGGACTGGCTCGTCCGGCTGGCCCAGGCGGCCTATTTCACCATCACTATCGCCGCGGTCTGCCAGGAACTGGAAAAACCGAAAACACAGCGCACCTGGTACGGGAAAATCGGCCTCATCCCGTATGATTTCCGCGCCCCTTCCCTGGAACGCCTCAAGCAGGCCTTCTGGAACGAGGAGGATGACCATATCTTCACGCCGGAACCCTTCGGCGTCGGCTGGGCGGTCAACTTCCACTCGCTCCTCCAGCGCCTGCGCCTCATCCGCGAGGCCTACCTCTCCGAGGAGGATTTCCTCATGCCCAACCCCTCCCTCCGCCGCGTGCTGGAAAACCGCCCCGTGCTGGAACAGGCCTGACCCCCGCCAATCTTAACCCGCCGAGGTACCGCCCATGGTGAACGCCGCCGCTACCGCCGCTCTCGCCGGACCGCTCGTTGACGCCGTCAAAACCCTGGCCCGGGAAGACCCGCGCAACCGCATGCCCGGCCACCCGGACATGGTCATCTTCGACCAGCCCCTCGTCCGCTTCGCCGATGGCGACGACCCCCTCTTCACCGAGTACAAGACCATCATCGGCGAAATGCACCTCACCCCGCGGGAGGCCCTGGCCGCCGCCTTCCCCCAGGCCGACCTGCCGGAAAAGCTCACCGTTATCTCCTGGATACTCCCCATCACCCGGGCCACCCGCGCCTCCAACCGGCCGGAGAAACGGACCCCCTCCCGCTGGTGGTCCCACACCCGCTGGTTCGGGGAGCAGTTCAACAATACCGTCCGCGACTACCTCGTCGGCCTGCTCACGGACGCCGGCTGCCTCGCCACCGCCCCCATGACGGCCCCCTACTTCAAGATGCACGGCAACGAGAAGGGGCCCTTCTCCAACTGGTCGGAGCGGCACGCCGCCTACGTGGCCGGGCACGGCACCTTCAGCCTCTCGGACGGCTTCATCACGGAGCGGGGCATCGCCCACCGCTGCGGCAGCGTCGTCACCACGGCCGTCTTCCCGGCCAGCGTCCGCACCGCCAGGGGCCCCTATGACAACTGCCTCTACTACGCGGACGGCTCCTGCGGCGCCTGCATCGGGCGCTGCCCCGCCGGCGCCATCACCAGGGAAGGTCACGACAAGGTCAGGTGCGGCGCCTACCTCCACCAGATAGGCTACGACCCCGCCAGGCTCAAGGACGGCTACGACCTGGACACGAGCGTCTCCGGCTGCGGCCTCTGCCAGACCAGGGTCCCCTGCGAGGGCGCCAACCCGGTCAAGTAACATCTCCCCCGTTCATCACGAGACAATCACCTTCAAACCCTCTTGAAACCGCCTGCGGCCGGGTATACAATCGGGCTGAATAAGGGCGGGAACGGGGATGGTACGATGAGCAGGAAGCTGGTACTGGTTATCGTCGGTGTCCTGGGCGTGGTCGTCATCGGGGTCGGGGTGGGGCTGCTCGTGACCCGTCCCGCCGGTTTCACGCCGCCGGACGGCCAGCCGGTCATCTATACGGACGAGCTTTACACGATGCAGGGCATCGATAACGCCCTCTATCTTTATGAGGACGGCACCGTGCTCTACATCACCGAGACCGGCCTGCGGTTCCCTACCGCGGACCATCCGGCCGTACGCACCTGGTATAAGGCCACTCTTTCCCCGGCGGAGATTACGGACCTGCTCGGCTATTTCCGAGAGATAGATTTCAACAACCTGACGATAGCACCGCTCTGGAACGGCACGGGCGAGCACCCGACCCCCTTCAGCGACCTGATGTATACCGTCTCCGTCTCTGGCGGCGACCTCCAGCAGACGCTTACCATCTCAGAGTACTTCCCGCCCACGCGCACCGACCAGAGCGCCATTATGCCGTCGCCGATGGATGAGGTCTACACACGCCTGGCCGCCATCGCCGCCGGGGCCGCGGAGTTCCGCACCGAGAAGGTCAGCCAGTAGCTAGTTCCTGGTCGGGTCCGGCAGCTTCCCCGGCCCGAAGGACGTGAAGTCCAGGTCGTAGAACTGCTTGCACGTCAGGAAATACCCGATGTGACTGCCCCCCATGACCAGCTTGGCGATGGCCACGTCGCGGTAGTACTTCTCGTAGTGGTTCTCCCGCACGTAGCCGTAAGAGCCCATCAGCTCCATCCCCTTCAGGATGAGGTCCGGCACCGTCCGCGTGATATAGGCGTGCACGGCGTGGCCCTTGGCCACCATGCTCGGCGTGTTCCACAGCCCGTAGATGCCCATCTCGTCGTACTCGTGGGCGAGCTCCAGGAAGGCCGCCCGGCCCACGGTGATGAAGCTGGCCATCTCGCCGATGATCATGGCCGCGTCCAGGTGCTGGGCCACCGGCTTGCCGCCGGCCACCCGCTGCGTCGTGTAGTCCACCAGCACGTCGAAGGCCCCCTGCAGAAGGCCGATGGCATGCCCGGAGTTGAGCGGCATCGGCGCGGAGACGGTCGTCTCGAAGATGTCCCAGGCCACCGGCCCGCTCAGGCCCCACGCCTTCGGCACGCGCACGTCGTCGAAGAAGGTGGAGGTGTTGCGGTCCGCCTGCATCCCGGTCTTGACCTCGAACTTCCCGTGGGAGACGCCCGGCCACGGCTCCGGCACGTAGATGAGCGCGAAGGCGTCCTTCCCGAGCTTCGGGTCCATGTTGCAGATCACGCAGTTGAGGTCCGCCACGCCGGCGTTGGACGCCCAGAACTTGCTGCCGTTGATGACCCACTCGTCGCCCTCCAGCCGGGCGCGCGTGGCCACCGTCTTGCCCTCGTTGGTGACGTTCTCGATGTCGCAGGCGGATTCCGGCTCGCTCATGTTGAAACAGCCCGCCTTGAGCTCGCTGCCGGTGAAGGCCGGCGCGAACTCCTCCAGCACCGCCGTGCCCCAGGCCTTGGCCTCCGGTGTCGGCGCCATCAGGTAGGCGAGCGTCGCCGGCGTCCAGCACCAATCCGTGACCGCGCTGTGCATGGAGATGCCGTAGTCGCCGCGCGCCATCTGCTCCTGCTTCATCGCCCCCGTGACGATGGACAGCATCTCGTTGCCGCCGAAGTCCTTGGGGATCATGGTCTTCTGGCTCCCCAGGTCCACCTGGAGCTTCTTCAAAATGGGTTCGATCAGTTCCTTGTGGGTGACGTCATCGTCGATCTTGTCCCGCACCGGCATGATTTCCTTGTCCACGAAGTCCGCGAACAGCTTCTGCATCATCCGCTGTTCCTCGTTGACGAAGCACTCCGGGTACTGGAGCTTGTACCACTGGCTGGTCTGGTCGAGCATGGGCTTCCCTCCTCCGGACGGCCGTCGCCGTCCCGTTTCGCTGCGTTTTAGTAGACTTCTTCACCGGCCAGAATGTGGAAATCGGCCACCTTGGTGCGCCACTTCGCCATGAAGTCCTGGAAAGCCGCCGAAGGGGCGTCGCGCTGCTGGAAATCCGCCATGTTCTTGACGTGGAGGATGCCGACGTAGTGGTAGGGAATCTCGCCGGCCGCCGAGTGGCTGATGTTCACCAGCTCGAACTTCTCCACCGAGGGCAGGCTCTCCAGGAACGGGCCTTTCTCCTTCTCCACGTACTCCCGGTACGCCTCGTCGGTCACTCCTTCCGCCAGGTTGTAGAGGATGATCTCCTTGGGCATCGTTACCTCCTTTCCGGGCTACCCCCGGGGGGATGCCACATGGAGTGTAGTACCCGTCGGTACGTATGTCAACCGTCCCGCGGAACGGGGGGCTTTTGGACAAACCGCAGGGACACGGTATAATGAAAAAATAACCAGGTAACCGGAGGAACGACCAGATTGTCCACACCGACGAAGGAAACCGCCGCGCTGGCGGCTAAGCACCAGGCACTGAAGAACGTACTGCAGGAGATGGGCAGCGTGCTCATCGCCTATTCCGGCGGCGTGGATAGCTCCCTGCTGCTCAAGGTGGCCGCCGATACCCTCGGCGCAAACGTCTTCGCCGTCACCGGCACCTCGGAGACCTACACGCCGCGGGAGCTCCGGGACGCCAGAGAGCTCGTGGAGGCGCTCGGCGTGCGCCACCTCGTCATCGCCACCGAGGAGCTCAGCAACGAGCAGTTCGCCGCCAACCCGCCGGAGCGCTGCTACTTCTGCAAGAAAGAGCTCTTCGGCAAGCTCCGCGAGCTGGCCGACCGGAACGGCGTGCCCTGGATTCTCGACGGCGCCAACTACGACGACCTCAATGACTTCCGCCCCGGCATGAAGGCCGCCGCCGAGCTCGGCGTGCGGAGCCCCCTCAAGGAAGCGAAGCTCACCAAGGACGATATCCGGGCCCTCTCCAGAGAGCTCGGCCTGCCGACCTGGGACAAGCCGAGCGCCGCCTGCCTCTCGTCGAGATTCCCCTACGGTGACGCGATTACGAAAGAAAAACTGACCGCCGTGGAGCAGGCCGAAGCCTGCCTGGCCGCCTACGGCATCAAGGGCTTCCGGGTGCGGGTGCACGGCAACGTCGCCCGCATCGAGGTGCCCCGCGCCGCCATGCCTGTCCTCATCGAGGAAAAGAACGCCGGGGACATCGCGGCGCGCTTCAAGGAGCTCGGCTACGACTACATCACCCTCGATATCGAGGGCTTCCGCTCCGGCAGCATGAACGAACCCCTGAAAAGAGGAACCTAGCCTTGGACAAGGAAAAGATTCAGGCGCTGCTCGAAGGCGTCCGGGGCGGGAGCGTCAGCATCGCCGAAGCGCTCCGGGCCCTCAAGTCCCTCCCCTACGAGGACCTCGACTTCGCCAAGATAGATACCCACCGCCACCTGCGCAACGGCTTCTCGGAGGTCATCTACGCCCGGGGCAAGACCATCGAGGAGATTAAGGCCATCGTCAGCCGCGCCTCCGGCGGCAGCAGCTGTATCCTCGCCACCAAGGCCGGCCCGGAGGTCTACCAGGCCATCCGGGACGTCCGGCCGGACGCCGTCTACCACGAGAAGGCGCAAATCGTCGTCATCGGCGAGTCCCCCGGACCGACGAGTACCAGCACCATCGCCGTCGTCTGCGCCGGCACCTCGGACCTCCCCATCGCCGAGGAGGCCGCCGTTACCGCCGCCGCCATGGGCAACCAGGTGGTCAAGATTTACGATGTCGGCGTGGCCGGCCTCCACCGCCTCTTCGGCAACCTGGAAACCCTCCTCGCCGCCAACGTGGTCGTCGTCGTGGCCGGCATGGACGGCGCCCTGCCGAGCGTCATCGGCGGCCTCATTGACAAGCCCATCGTCGCCGTCCCCACCAGCGTCGGCTACGGGGCCAGCTTCAACGGGCTGGCGCCGCTCCTTACCATGCTCAACAGCTGCTCCCCCGGCGTCACCGTCGTCAATATTGATAACGGCTTCGGGGCCGGCTTCTTCGCCAGCATCGTCAACCGCCTCTGCGAGGAACGAAAGCTCCCATGAAGATACTCTATTTCGATTGCTTCTCCGGCATCAGCGGGGACATGATTATCGGGGCGCTGCTCGACGCCGGCCTCGACCTCGACGAGCTCCGCGCCGCACTGGCCACCCTCAACGTGCCCGGCTATACCCTCTCCGCCGAAAAGACCGTCCGCAATTCCATCACCGGCACCAGGTTCAACGTCAACGTCTCCGACGAGGACCACGCCCACCGGCACCTCAAGGATATCGTCGAGCTCATTGACGGCAGCCAGCTTTCCGACAACGTGAAGGAGCTGAGCAAGCAGACCTTCCGCCGTCTGGCCGCCGCCGAGGCGTCCATCCACGGCGAGAGCGTCGAGAGCGTCCACTTCCACGAGGTCGGCGGCGTGGACTCCATCATTGATATCGTCGGCTCCTTCGTCGGTCTGGAGAAGCTCGGCATCGGGGCCGTCTACGCCTCCCGCGTCCACCTCGGCACCGGCTTCGTCCGCTCCGCCCACGGCAAGATTCCCGTCCCCGCCCCGGCCACCCTTGCCCTGCTCGAAGGCGTCCCCGTCTACTCCACCGGCATCACTTCGGAGCTCGTCACCCCGACCGGCGCCGCCGTGCTGGTGACGCTGGCAAGGGAGTTCGGCACCATGCCCCGCATGACCGTGGCGCGCACCGGCTACGGCGCCGGCAGCCGCGAGCTCGAAATCCCCAACCTGCTCCGCGTCTGCATCGGCGAGGCCGCCGGCCCCGCCGCCAGGCGGGAAGAGCTCGTGCTGGTGGAGACGAACATTGACGACATGAACCCGCAGATTTTCGAGCACGTCTCGGAAAAGCTGTTCGAAAAAGGCTGCCTGGACGTCTACCTGACGCCCGTGCAGATGAAGAAGAACCGCCCGGCTACCGTCCTCAGCGTCCTCGCCCGCCCGGACGCCCTCGATGAAGTCCTCTCGGTCATCTTCACGGAGACGACGACGCTCGGCGTCCGCATCAACCGCATCGAGCGTGCCTACCTGGAGCGCGAGCTCGTCCCCGTCGAGACGAAGTACGGCAGGGTCACCGTCAAGGTGGCCCGCACCGCCGCCGGCGTCGCCACTATCTCCCCGGAGTACGAGGAGTGCCGGGCCATCGCCGCCGGGCAGAACCTCCCCCTCAAGGACGTCTGCGACGAGGTGAAGGCCGCCGCCCGCCAGCAGCTCCTGCCCTGAGAAAAGCCGCCCTTCCCCACCCGGGAAAATGTCACGGTTATGTAATCCTTTACCCCCGGATGTTATGACTTTTCCACCCTGCGCCGCCTAGAATGAGGCCACTATACCTCAGGAAAACGAGGTCAGCAATGGTGGTCAAATCGGCCCGGTTACCGGCGGCCCGTCCCGCCGCGAAGGTCGCTGCCGCCGAAGTCCCCAACGACTGCGAGGTCACCGTCTACTGCCCCGGCTGCACCGCCTTCGAGACGGTGTGGTTCCTCAACGGGCACCTCATGGAGACGCAGAAGTTCACCCAGGTCGGCGAACTCCTCTTCCACGACTGCGGCACGGGTCGGCCGTGCCGTCTCTACCGGCCCCTCTGAATCCCCCCGGCCTCGCGGCCGGACGCCGGCGGGTACACCACGCCGTTCTCCACTTCGGCCTCGCCGAAATCCACGAGCGCGTCGGCAACCCCCGCCGCCAGGCCGTCGGCACAGCGCTGGTCGAGGCTCGGGTCCTTCCGCCTGATGGCCCCCGCGATGTCCGCCATCGGGCACGGCCCGTTCGCCAGGCAGGCCCGCGCCGTCCCCAGCAGCTTGTCCACCGTGAAATCGGCGCAGATGTTGTCAACGAGGAACTGGAGCGTCTTCCGCGTCGTCAGCGTCATTGCAGCAGCGCCTCGAAGAACTCCAGGACCTTCTCCCAGGCGTCCATCGCCTGTACCGGACGGTACCGCTCGGTGTGGTAGTACCAGAAGCCGTGCCCGGCCCCGTCGTAGCGGTGGAAGGTGTAGTCCTTTTTGTACTTCTTGAGTTCCTCCTCGTGGAGGTTGACCTGCTCCGGCGAGGGGCTCATGTCGTCGTTGCCGAAGAGCCCGAGCAGCGGGCAGGAGAGGTCCTTCGTCAGGTCAATGGGCGCCACCGGGTTGGCCGGCGTCAGCTCGTCCCTCGCCTGCACGACGCGCCCGCCCCAGCAGTCCACCGCCGCGTCGAAGCCGGTCGTCCGGCAGGCGACGAGGAAGGAGTGCCGCCCTCCCGAGCAGGTGCCGATGAGCCCGACCTTGCCGCTGCTGTACGGCAGCGAAAGCAGGTGGTTCCGCGCTCCCTCGCAGTCCCCCACGACGCTGTCGTCCGGGACGCCGCCCTCCGCCCGCGCCTTGGCCGCTATCTCCGGCGAGGTGCCGTGCCCGAAGCGGCAGTAGATGTCCGGGCAGATGGCCGCGTAGCCGTGCTGCGCGAAGCGCCGCGTCATCTCCCGGAAGAACTCGTCCCAGCCCGGCAGGTGCGGGATGATGACGATGCCGGGAAACGGCCCCGCCCCGAGCGGCCGCGCCAGGTAGGCGTGGATGAGGTCGTTGTTGTGCCCCGCCATGACCACCGTCTCGGCCAGCATGCCCTCGTACTCACCGGTGTTCAAATCGTTCCACATGAAAGTCTCTCCCTGTTGGTGTCTTTGGAGGCCGCGTTTTCCGGCCCCCCCTCTTACGCTAAAGCTTCCGGGCCGGACTGTAAACCGGCGCTTACCCCGTTTTCCCCAGCAAACCGTCCCGGTACAATTTCTGGAGCGTGACCGGTTTCAGCTCGTTTTCCAGCCCCGCCGCGCTCCGGGCGTACACCTTGATATAGTTCCCGGTCAGGCCCTGCCAGAGGCCGCCCGAACCCCGCTCGAACAGCACGGACATCGTCCGGTTTATGAAACCCTCCCGGTAAAGCCTGGCGCTCGCCTCCCCTAACGCCAGCATCGCCTTGCTGCGCGCTTTCTTCACGGGTTCCGCCACCTGCCCGTCCATCGTGGCCGCCGCCGTCCCCGGCCGTGACGAGTAGGAGAAAACATGGATGCGCGCGAAGCCGGTTTGCTCGCAGAAATCGTAGCTCTCCCGGAACTCCTCGTCCGTCTCCCCCGGAAACCCGACGATAACATCCGTCGTGATCGCCGCCTCCGCCACCTCCCGCCGGATACGGGCCACGGTGGCCGCGTACGGCTCGGTCCGGTAGCGCCGCCCCATCCGCGCCAGCACGGCATCCGAGCCGCTCTGCAGCGAGAGGTGGAAGTGCGGGCATAATCTGGGGTTTTGCCACCGTCTCAGCAGGCTCTCCGAGATTTCCGGCGGCTGGAGCGAGCTGAGCCGCACCCGGTCAATGCCCGTCTCCTTCAAAATCCTCCCCAGCAGCGCCTCCAGGCGCGTCTCGCCGTCCCGGTACGTGCCTATCTCGGTACCGGTCAGCACCACCTCCCGGTAGCCGTCCCGCTCGCGCTCGGCCACCATCCGCACCACCTCGTCCGCCGGGACGCTCGTTACTTCGTCCCGCACCAGCGGCACGATACAGTAGGCGCAGCGGTTGGCACAGCCGTCCTGCACCCGGAGAAACGACCGCGTCCTCCCCGCCGGAACGTTCTCGTGTTCGAGGGTTTCGCCGCGCAGCGCCGGCCCGAGCAGCGTGACGAGGTCCCGCTTGGCCTCGTTCCCCAGCACCAGCTCCACCCCCTCGATGCCGCTCAAATCGTCCGGGGCCCGGTCCGCGTAGCACCCTATGGCGATGAGCCGCGCCGCGGGATTTCTCCGGCGGGCCGCCCGCAGCAGTTGCCGGCTCTTCCGGTCCGCCACGTGGGTCACCGTGCAGGTGTTGAGCACGTAGACGTCCGCCGGCGTGTCCGCCGCCACCGGTTCGTAGCCCGCCGCCGCCAGCTCCCGCGCCAGCTCCTGTATCTCCGCCTGGTTCAGCTTGCAGCCCAGGAAATCGAGGGCCACCGTCGTCCTTCTCATATCAGTCCACGTAGAGCAGCAGGCCCTTCAGATAGGCCGTTTCCGGATGGTAGATGTTGACGGGATGGTCGAACCCCTGCCGGTGACTTTGCAGCACGCGCACCTGCCGTCCCGCCTCGGCGGCCGCCTGGAAAACGACCTGCCGGAACAGCTTCTCGTCCACGTAGTGCGAGCACGAGCAGGTCAGCACCAGCCCGCCCGGCGTCACCTGTTTGATGGCCAGGCGGTTGATGTCCTTGTAGCCCCGACAGGCCGGTACCACGTCCGCCTTGCGCTTGGCGAAGGCCGGCGGGTCGAGGATGAGGTAGTCGTACTCCCCCTCCGGCTGGCGCAGGTAGTCGAACACGTCTCCGACGATGTTCCTGGCCCGCTCCTCGCCGAACCCGTTCAACGCCAGGTTCTCCTCCGCCAGCGTCAGCGCCTTCTCCGAGGCGTCCACGTTGTCCACGCCCGCCGCCCCGCCGGCGAGGGCGTAGGTGCCGAAGGCCCCGCTGTAGGCGAAGGCATTGAGCACCCGCCGGTTCGCCGCCGTCTCCCGCACGAGCTTCCTCATTTCCCGCTGGTCGAGGAAGAACCCGGTCTTCTGCGACCCCTCGAAGGCCACCCTGAACGTCAGCCCTTCCTCCCGGATGGCTACGCTCCCGGTTTCCTCCCCGGAGAGGTGGCCGCTGAACGGCGGCAGACCCTCTTCCCGCCGCGAGGGCAGGTCCGAGGCTTCGCGGACGCTCCGCGGACGGGTTTCTTCGGCCAGGCCTTCCAGCAGCAGCGGCTTGAGCTTCTCCGCCCCCAGCGTCCCGACTTGAACGACCAGAACATCGTCGTACAAATCCGCCACGAAGCCGGGAATGTGGTCGCCCTCGGCGTTGATGAGCCGGTACGCGTTGGTCGTCGCGGCGTCGAAGAACCGCCGCCGCAGCGCGACCGCCTCCTTCACGTGGCGGCGCACCGCGTCCTCCGGCGGTTCATCACCAAAACTCACCATCCGGCCGATGATGGATGACTTCCGGTTGAAATACCCGTGCCCGAGCAGCTCGCCGTCGGCGCTGGTGACCGGTAAAATGTCACCGTCCGGGAAATCCGGCAGCGCGGCCACGGCCCCGGAGAAAACCCAGTGGTGGCGGTGCCGCACCGCCTTGTCCTTGCCCGGCTTGAGCACCACGGCATCCATGCTAGTCGCGACCGCCCCGCAGTTTCCGCACCACCGGCCGGTCCGGCTCGGAGAACTCCCGCTCGTCGAGCTCCTCCGGCCGCCGCCACCTGACTTCCTCGTGGTCCGTCAATGTAAAATCGTCCGAGTCCAACGTAACCCGGTAGACGAGCAGGTCAAGGGCCGCCGCGCCGCGGTATCCGACGGTGCAGAAGGCTTCCCCGGTTTCAGCCGCCACGCCGAGTTCTTCGCGTAGCTCCCGCTCCAGCCCCCGCTCCGGCGCCTCGCCGTTCCACAGCTCGCCGCCGGGAAACTCCCAGTCGCCCCCGAGGCCGCCCGCCTTGCGCCGCGCCACGAGGACGCGACCCTCCCGCTCGATGACCGCCGCCACCACCCGGACGGCCCGGTTCCCCCCTGTGTGTGCCATACCCATCCATCTTACGGCACGCGTCCGCGGCTGACAAGCGAAAGGCCCTGCGCTCGCCCTCTCCCTTGAAGGGAGCGGTTCCCGGCGAGGGTGAATCCCTCGCCCCCAGGGAAGGCCCCCCTCTTGGCTCCTCACAGCAGCTGCGTGATGAGCAGCGTCGCCAGACCGAGGAACAGCAGGAAGCCGAAGGCGTCCGTGCAGGTGGTGACGATGACCGCCGATGACACCGCCGGGTCTATCTTCATCCGCGCCAGCACCAGCGGCACCGCGGCGCCCGTCAGCCCGGCGATGAACATGTTGCCGATCATCGCCGACCCGAGCACCACACCGAGCATGTAGTTGTCCTTCCAGAGCCACCCCACCAGGCCGACGAGCACCCCGAGCACCAGTCCGTGCAAAACGCCGAGCAGCGCCTCCCTCCCGAGCAGCCGCGCGCCGGTGCGCCGCGTGATTTCCCCGAGCGCCATGCCGCGCACCACCAGCGTCAGCGTCTGCGTGCCGCCTATCCCCCCCTGCCCGGCCACCACCGGCAGGAATACCGCCAGCATGACGACCCTGGCGATGGTGTTCTGGAAAATGCTGATGACCGCCGCCCCCACGAAGGTCGTCGCCAGGTTGATGGTCAGCCAGGGCAGCCGCTTCCTCATGGAGACCACCATCGAGCCCGTCACCCGGTCGCCGGCGATACCGGCCAGCTTGTACATGTCTTCCGTCGCCTGCTCGCTGATGATATCGATGACGGCCTCGCTCTGGATGATGCCGAGGAGGTGACGCTCGGCGTCAACCACCGGCAGCGAGTCGAGGTCGTAGCGCTGCATCACCCGGGCGCACTCCTCTTCGTCCGTCTCGGCGGTGACACTGATGATGTCCGGTTCCATTACGTCGCCGACGATGGTCGAAGGCCGCGAGAGCGCCAGCCGCGCCAGGCCGAGCTCGCCCCGCAGCTTGCCCTCGGCGTCAATGACGAAAATCGAGCGGACGTCTTCCACGTCCATGTCCATCTGCCGCAGCGTATCGAGCGCGCTGCTCGTGGTGGCGGTCTCCTGCACGGCCACGTACTCGCGCACCATGATGCCGCCGGCCGTGTCGTCGGCGTAGCGGAGGAGCGGCAGGACGTCGACGAGGTCCTGCATCTTCTGGAGGACCGCGTCGGAACGCTCGTCGGGCAGCTGGCGGAGCACGTCCGCCTGGACGTCGGAGTCCGCCTCGTCGAGGATGGTGGAGAGGACGGCGTCGTCCACGCTCTCGGTGATGGTCTTGATGTCCTCGGAATCGAGGTGCTCCAGGATTTCCGCCGCTTCCACCGGCGGCACGGCGTTGAGCAGCTGCTGCCGGGTCGTCGTCGGCAGGTCGTCGAGCACCTCGCCCTGGTCGGCCGGGTGCAGCTGGCGGAAGACCTCGACCGCCTCTTCGTGGCTTGCCTGCTCGACGAGGCCCTGGATCTGCTCCGCGATGTCCTCGGTCTTTTCCTCGGACAGCGGCAGGTTGTCTTCCTGGACGTCTTCGTCCTTTTTTTCGATTTCCTTTTCCATGGTGGGTTCCTGCGCGGGGAAGACTCCCCCAAGTCACTTTACTCTTGAACCGCGCTTTAGTAAAGGGCCGGGCCGGGGGAAAAGGGTCATGGGATAGCCGGATTCCCCGGCTCTCGGCCCGGGCTTCACTTGAAAAATTCCCCCGTTCGGCGTACAATGAATACCGGCACTGCAGTTCGTATTTCTACTTTCCGCTGCATCAGGGAGGACACTATCAACACGCAACCGACCAGAGTCGTCGTTACCGGCATCGGCGCCCTTACCCCCCTCGGGCTCGACCTCAAGACCACCTGGGAGGGCCTCATCGCCGGCAGGAACGGCATTGATTGCATTACGCTCTTTGACGCTTCCGATATGGAAGTGAGGTTCGCCGGCGAGGTCAAGGGCTTCGAGCCGACCGATTACATTGACCGCAAGTCCGCCCGCCGCATGGACCGCTTCGCCCAGCTCGCCGTCGCCGCCGGCATCCAGGCCGTCCGGAACGCCGCCCTCAAGATTGTCGAAGCCAACAAGGACGAGATCGGCGTCATCATCGGCTCCGGCATCGGCGGCCTGACCACGATGTTCGAGCAGGCCAAGATTCTCGTGGAGAAAGGCCCCACCCGCGTCTCTCCCTTCCTCGCCCCCATGATGATTTCGGATATCGCCGCCGCCCAGATTTCTATCGCCCTCGGCGTGCGCGGCCCCAATATCTGCACCACCTCCGCCTGCTCCTCCGGGTCGGACGCTATCGGCGTCGCCTCGGAGCTTATCCGCCACGGCGAAAGCGACATCATGCTCGCCGGCGGCACGGAGGCCATCGTCAATCCCCTCGGCATTACCTCGTTCGCCGCGCTTAAGGCGCTCTCCTTCCGCAACGACGACCCCGCCCACGCCTCGCGCCCGTTCGATAAGGAGCGCGACGGCTTCGTCATCGCGGAGGGTGCCACCGTCCTCGTCCTGGAGGGCCTCGCCCACGCCCGCGCCCGCGGCGCCCGGGTCATCGCCGAGATTATCGGCTACGGCGCCACCTCGGACTCCTTCCACGTCACCCAGCCGCTCGAGGACGGCTCCGGCGCCGCCAAGGCCATGCAGCTCGCCCTCAAGAAGGCCGGCTGCAAGCCGGAGGATATTGACTACATCAACGCCCACGGCACCTCCACCCAGCTCAACGACGCCATGGAGACCAAGGCCATCAAGACCGTCTTCGGCGACTACGCCCACAAGGTGCCCATCAGCTCCACCAAATCCATGACCGGCCACATGATCGGGGCCGCCGGCGCCATCGAACCCTCCATTTGCATGATGGCCATCAACCACGGCATCGTCCCGCCCACCATCAACTACGAGTTCCCGGACCCGGACTGCGACCTCGACTTCGTCCCCAACGTCGCCCGCGAGGTCACGGTGAACACCGCCCTCACTAACTCCTTCGGCTTCGGCGGGCACAACTCGGTGCTGATTTTACGGAAGTTCGCTGAGGACTAGAGGGTGAGCCACTGCCGCTGGAACGTCCTGCCACCCCTTCCTGAAACCGGGACGCCCGACGACCGTGGCTGCCCGCCCCTGCTCGCCCAGCTGCTCGCCAACCGCGGCCTGATCGGCCCGGAGGAACGCCGCGCCTTCCTCGGCCGTGATGCCTCCCTCCTGCGCGACCCGCACCGCCTGCCGGACATGGCAAAGGCCGCCGGCCGCCTCTACCGCGCCCTGCTCGCCGGGGAGAAGGTCTGCGTCTACGGTGATTTTGACGCTGACGGCATCACCGCCACCGCCGTCCTCGTCGAGGGCCTCACCGCCCTCGGCGGCACCGCCGTCCCCTACATTCCCCACCGCCAGACGGAGGGCCACGGCCTCCAGACCGCCGCCCTCAAGCGCCTCCGGGAACAGGGCGTCGACCTCGTCGTGACGGTGGACTGCGGCGTGACGGACGTCGCCGAGGTGAAGAAGGCCAGGAGCCTCGGCATGGACGTCGTCGTCACCGACCACCACAGCCCCCTCGACGAGATTCCTGCCGCCGCCGCCGTGGTGGATGCCAAGCTGCCCGGCTCGGCCTACGGCTTCACCGGCCTCGCCGGCTGCGGCGTGGCCTGGAAGCTGCTCCACGCCCTGCTGAAAATGGTCGGCCGGGAAGAGCTGCTCGACGACGTCGTGGACCTCGTCGCTATCGGCACCGTGGCGGACCTCTCGCCCGCCCTCGACGAGAACCGCTACCTCGTCACCCGCGGGCTGGAGCGCATCAATGCCGCCCCCCGCCCCGGCCTCCGCGAGTTGATAAACGTCACCGGCTGCGAGGCCGGCGCTATCTCCGCCGACCGCATCGGCTGGATACTCGCCCCTTGCCTCAACGCCGCCGGGCGCCTCGCCGACGGCCTCACCGGCTTCAACCTCCTCACCACCAGGGACGATAGGGAAGCGCAGGAGCTGGCCGTCTGGCTCGCCCGCAAGAACGAGGAGCGCCAGCGCCTCACCGCCTCGGCTCTCGCCCGGGCCCGGGAAAGCGTCCTCGCCGCCGGCCTGCCGCCCCTCCTCATCACCGCCTCCCATGAGTACCCCATGGGCGTCGCCGGCCTCGTCGCCGGCCGCCTCACCGACGAGTTTTACCGTCCCGCCATCGTCGTCCACACCGCCGGCAGCGTCAGCCACGGCTCCTGCCGCTCCATCCCGGAGTTCGATATCATCGCCGCCCTCGGCCGCTTCGACGGCCTCATGACCCGCTACGGCGGCCACGCCGCCGCCGCCGGTTTCACCCTCCCCACCTCCAGGATGCCGCAATTGCAGGAAGGTCTTGCCCGCCTCGCGGAAGAGCAGCTTTCCGGCGTGGAACTGCTGCCCCGGCTGGATATTGACGCCCGCATCACCCTGCCGGAACTGACCGGGGACGCCTGGGAGCAGACCCGGCGCCTCGCCCCCTTCGGCATGGGCAATCCCGTCCCTATCTTCCTCAGCGAGACCGTCGAGGTGCTGGAGCGCCGCACCATGGGCGCCGGCGGCGACCACCTCCGCTTCCGCCTCCGCCAGTCCGGCAGCGTCTGGACCGCCGTCGCTTTCCGCCTCGGCAACCACGCGGACAGCAACGCGCCCCTCCTCGATATCGTGTATAATCTGGAGGAGGACAACTGGAACGGCCGCCGCCGGCTCCGCCTCAACATCCTGGATTTCAAGCCGAGCCACTGAAGGAGTGAGTGCCATGCAGAACCCCAACGGTCCCTACCCCGGCCGCCAGATTTTCCTCGGGAGGACGCCCTCCGGCAGCCCCGCCTTCGCCTACCTCGTCACCGGCCGCAGCCCGGCCAGCCGCGAGCGCCGTGCCGTGCCCCGGGATAACGGCGTCATTATGGGCCCCGTTGATGACACCCCCTACGACTGGCTCCGCCACTATACGGCGGTGAAATATGACGGCAATATCGGCTTCCTCGCCGTCAGCAACGGCATCCAGACCGAGGCCGTTTACGAGACCTACCGCCTCCTCTACCACTGCGGCAGCCGGCCCGCCCGCGGCTATCTGAAGAAAATCATGGACGGCGCCAACTACGAGCCGGACAGCCTCAAGACCCCGCGCATCGCCGGGCTCGTCATCACGCCGCCGGGGAAGAACAGAAAAGAGCCGGTCTATCTGCTGGGCATCAAGACGGCCGGCGTCCCGGCCTACGCCTGGGAGCTGACCTTCGACCCCGGTGCTTTGGCCTGCGTCTCGACCTACGCGGGCGGGATGGCCGAGCCCAAGCCCTTCGACGCCGAGAACGGCCCCTCGGCCCTCGTCTGCGACGCGGAGACACCTGAGGACCTGGCCGGTTTCATCTATGAAATTTCCGCCGCGCAGAACAACGGCCAGGACATCCGCGTGACCGCCGCCGCCGGCGTCCGCCGGGACGACGGCCTCACCTGGCGGCTCTACCACCGCAACCGCCACGGGGAAAAATAATCTCCCTCTCCCTCGACGGGAGAGGGCCCGGGTGAGGGTGAAGCCCTGTCATTGCGAGGAGCCCGCCTGAAGCGGAAGACGCGGCGATCTCGACCTCCGGACTCCCTGCGCCGGTAGTCGCCTTCCGCGTCAGACTATCGTCTCCCTTTGTAAAGGGAGATAGAGAGGGATTTCGTTCTCTCCCTCGACGGGAGAGGGCCGGGGTGCGGGTGAGACCCTACTTCTCGCGCTTGGCGGCGTACACCGCCAGCGCCACCGGCCCCCCGAACAGCCCCGCCATGCGCCAGAACCAGGCGCTCGTCTTCCGGTAGGCACTGTCCACCGCTACCACCGCGGCGCAGCCTACCCAGACGACGATGAACGCAATGCCCCAATCCATTATGGTACCTCCTCGGGTCCGTCGTTGGTCGTATCCTTCTTGACCCAGCGGGTCTTGCGTAGCAGCAGCGTGAGGGAGATGACGAGGACGACGATGGAGATGAGCTGCGCCTCGTGGAGGCCGAGCAGCAGCGCCCGGTTCGGCCGGATGAAGTCGATGCCGAACCGCCAGGCGGAGTAGGCCGAAAGGTAGACGAGGAACAGCGAGCCGTCCGGCCGCAGCCGGTTGCGCAGCTTCAAAAGCACCCCGAAGACGATGAGGTTGTAGATAATCTCGTAAATCTGCGTCGGCTGCACCGGCCCCACTATCTGGTTGCCGTGCACGTAGGTGATGGCGCAGAAAATATCGGTGACGTCGCCGTAGCAGCAGCCGTTGAGCGTGCAGCCCACCCGGCCGATCGCCTGCGCCAGTATGATGCCCGGCGCGATGACGTCCGCCAGGTAGGCAAAACTCTTGCGGGTGATCCGCGAGTATATCCACAGCCCGAGCGCCGCCCCGAGCACCGCGCCGTAGATGGCCAGCCCTTCCCCGAACTTCGTGAATATCTCGGCGGGGTGCGCCCAGTAGAAGTCCGCGTAGTCGAGCACGTGGAACAGCCGCGCCCCGATGACCCCGGACGGGATGCCCACGATGGCCGCGTTGATGACCTCGTCGTAGCTGAGCCGCGCCCCCCGCTTCACCGCCAGCAGCGCCCAGCCGACCAGCGTCAGCACCGCCAGCGCTATCATGATGCCGTACCACGAGACGGGGAACGAGCCCAGGTGGAACGCGATGGGGTCGACGTTGATGACCATTTACGAACAGAGCCCCTCGACGAACTCTTCCGCATCGAACGGCACCAGGTCTTCGAGCCCCTCGCCCGTGCCGATGAGCTCGATGGGCAGCTTCAGCTCGTCACTGATGGCGAGCACGATGCCGCCCTTGGCCGTGCCGTCCAGCTTGGCGAGGATGATGCCGGTCACCCCCACCGCCTCCGCGAAGTGCCGCGCCTGCGTCAGCCCGTTCTGGCCGGTGGTGGCGTCGAGCACCAGGATGACTTCGTGCGGCGCCGTGGCATCGAGCTTGGTGGCCACCCGCCGCACCTTCTTCAGTTCTTCCATCAGATTGAACTTGGTGTGGAGCCGCCCCGCCGTGTCCACCAGGACGATGTCCATCCCCCGGTTCCGGGCCGCTTCGAGCGCGTCGTAGGTCACCGCGCCCGGGTCGGCCCCCGGCTGATGGGCGATGACGTCCACCCCCACCCGCTGCCCCTGCACCTTGAGCTGGTCGATGGCCGCCGCCCGGAACGTGTCCGCCGCCGCCAGCAGCACCTTCTTACCGTCGTGCTTGAACTTGTAGGCCAGCTTGGCGATGGAGGTCGTCTTGCCGGAGCCGTTCACCCCCACGACGAGGTAGACCCGCGGCTTCGCGTCCGGGTGGTCGTCGCCGCGGGGCGGCAGCGCCAGCAGCTTCACCATCTCCTCCCGCAGGGCCCTCCCGGCCCCCTCTCCGTCGAGCTTCTCCTCCTCGGCCCGCGCCCGGACGGTTTCGATGAGCTTGGTCGCCGTGCCCATCCCCACGTCCGCCGCGATGAGCAGCTCCTCGAGCTCCTCCCACACCTCGTCGCCTATCTTGGTGCGGTCGAACAGGCTCATCGCCTGCCCCAGCCAGCCGTCGCGCGTCTTCTTGAGTACCTTGGTGAAGATGTTGATGGCCCCGGCCTCCTCGCGTTCTGTTTACAGTATAGGTGGTTTTGGGCCATAATGGAAACGACCCGCCCGTGGTTCCCGCCCGACGGGAGACGCGCGCGAAGGAGAGAAATCGCATGAGTAAGAGGTTCGAGGGCAAGGCCGCCATCGTCACCGGGGCCGCCTCCGGCATCGGCCGGGTGGTGGCGCAGACCTTCGCCAAAGAGGGCGCCCGGGTCGTCGTCGCCACGGACAGCAACGTCAAGGGCGCCGAAGAGACCGTCGCCGCTATCGAGGCCGCCGGCGGTGAGGCCACGTTCGTCAAGTGCGACGTCACCAGCGAAGCGGACGTCGAGGCCCTGGTGGCCGCCTGCGTGAAGACCTACGGCCGGCTCGACTACGCCTGCAACAACGCCGGCGTCGGGCCGGACGGCAAGCGCTTTCCCGTCGTCAACATCACGGACACCCCGGTGGATATCTGGGACAAGACCGTGGACATCAACCTCAAGGGCGTCTTCCTCTGCCTCAAGCACGAGCTGAAGCAGATGACCGCCCAGGGCCACGGCGGGGCCATCGTCAACACCTCCTCTTGCGGCAGCGTGAAACCGATGGCCGGGTTCGCCGCCTACTCCGCCAGCAAGGCCGGCCTCAACACCCTCACCCGCGTCGCCGCGGTGGAGGCCGCCCCGGCCGGGATAAAGGTCAACGCCATCATGCCCGGCCCCACCGAGCATACCCGCCTCCTCGATAACATCATCGACGACGACCCCAAGATGCGCGATTTCATGGTCGGCGGCATCCTGCTCGGCCGCCTCGCCACCCCGGAGGACATGGCCGCCGCCGTCATGTGGCTCTGCTCGGACGAGTCCTTCCTCACCGGCCACGCCATCCCCGTCGACGGCGGCCTGCTGTCCTCGTAATGGGTACCGCCCTGCTCGTGCTCGCTATCGTCGTCGGCGCGGCGGCCGCCGTCTACGGCATCACCGTGCTGCTCATCGCCCACGGCTTCGCTTTGCCCGGCAAGGGCGCCCCCTGCCGCACCCCGGCGGACCTCGGCGTGGCCTACGATGATGTCTCTTTTCCTTCGTCTGACGGCCACCGGCTGGAGGCCTGGTACCTGAAAGGCGGCGGCGATGTCACCGTCGTCGTCATGCACGGCGGCCGCGCCCACCGCGACGACGAGGCCATGGACCTGCTCGGCCTCTGCGCCGCCCTCGCCAAACGCGGCTGCAACGTCCTCGATATGGACCGTCGCGGCTGCGGCCACTCCGCCCGCACCCCCTTCAAGGACCGCGCCCACCTGGAGCGGGACTTCGCCGGGGCCGTTGCCTACCTGCGGGAACGCTATCACGGCGCGCAGAAGGTCTTCCTCTTCGGCAACTCCGTCGGCGCCATGGCCGCCTTCCTCTACACCGCCGGGCACCCGGACGCGGCCGTCCGCGGCATCATCGCGGACAGCGCCTTCGCCACCAAGATGGGCATCGCCAGGCGGGTCCTCAACGGCGGGCTGCCCGGGGCCGGCGTCCTTGCCTGGGGGTCGCTCTGGTTCGGGGAAAAGCTCTTCGGCCTCCCGCATGAGGACGGCGTGGACGTGGTCGGGAGCATCCCCGCGCCCATCCTCTTCATCCTCGGCGACAGCGATACGGAAATCCCCGTCTCGGACACGGAAGAGCTGCTGGCGGCTTCGGCCAACCCGCAGGACGAGAAGCTCATCGTGCCCGGCGCGGCCCACTCCCAGAGCTACCGCACCGCCCCGGACGAGGTCGTCGCCCGCGTCACCGCCTTCGTCGAAAAACACCGCCGGTAAGCCGTCTTTCTTCGTTTCCGCCTCAGCCTGTCGTCCCGCCCCTGCCCCAAATGTCCCGGCCACAAAGTACTATGGACATTCGGGCCCCGCGGGATTACGATGAAAGGTACCGGTTAGGTAAAGGACAGGCCCGCCATGATTGCTCCGACCACGCTCAGTGAACGCCCCGCCGCCCCACCCGTGACGCCCTTCCTCGATATCACCACCTACCACCCCTGCTACGGCCTCGTCATTCCCGCTCCCGAAGGAACCCTCCGGCTCGACCACATCATCGTCTCCCGGTACGGCATCTTCGTCATCAAGACCTCCCGCCGCAGCGGCTGGATCGTCGGGGACGTGCGGCTCCCGCACTGGACCTCCGTCTACCCGGGCGGCGCGCGGCACCACTTCCGGAACCCCCTCCCCGGCGGCGAGGCCCTCGCCCGCGCCCTGGCGGACGTCCTCGAGGTTCCCCGCCGGACCGTCTTTCCCGTCGTCGTCTTCCGGGGCGACTGCGAGCTGGCGGATATCCTGCCGGAGAACGTCGTCACGGATAGCCCCGCCGCCTACGTCCGGGACCGCCGGCAGCCGCTCTTCACCGAGGAAGAGGTCGCCGAGCTGCGGGAAAAGCTGAAACACCT
>DAOUEG010000036.1:0-6816 GCA_034430495.1 Dehalococcoidales bacterium | reverse complement strand
CGAGGGGTAAGCCTCTGGAAACGGCCCCGTGCGGTAGGGTATAATGGCAGTGCATCCCGTGCCAGCGTAGCTCAGGGGTAGAGCAGCGGTTTCGTAAACCGCCGGTCGGGGGTTCGAATCCCTTCGCTGGCTCCAGTTTCAAACGAGCAATGCCGCGTTTTCCCGCGATGGGGACGCGGCACTATTATATTAGTAAATCGTACGTAAATACATTTAAAATCCCCACTTGTAAAGAAAGTGATAATATCTTAAGATATCTTCGTCATTTCAAGAATGCCGATTGATGGTTGCCGAATAGCCCGATAAAGGAATGCAATCATGCGATATCTAGCTTGTGGTTTGCTATTAATATTGTTGATCATGGGGCTTGGGTGTGAAACGACGGCGACTAATGTTCAAGTTTCAACGGTTACTAGTTCCAACCCGACAGGCACCTATTCTGGCATCATCTTTGGGCTTAAACAGACAATTACGTTTGATGGTAACAAACTATCGTTTTACGATGAAATCAATGGAAAAATAATATATGAGTTCGCTTGGATGCGCGACGGAGAGTTGATTGTTCCGGATGATGCCGGGAAGGTTGTTCCGAACCAAATATTATTACGGGACCATGCAATGGGAATTCAACGCGTTGAAGATTATAAGTATCTTCCTGCAGATAAATGTGTAGTAATCGCAGGTCAACGATATTATAAATGACAAGTTTTAACCTGGATAAAAAAGCCCCGGCCATGCCGGGGCTTCGGTTTGCTGGTAAATTCCGGGGCTAGTCCTTGCCGAACAGGTCCACCATCTCCCGCGCCGCCCGGCCCACTATCTCCCGCACCGTCTGCCACTTCCCGGTGGTGAGCTCCTGGCCGCGCTGCCGGAGCAGCTTGCCCATGCCCCGCAGATCCCGCACCGTCTCGTGGAACTCCTCGCGGTCGTGGGGGCCCCACCACTCCTTCATCTGGCACTGTATCTTCTCGATGACCTGCTTTTTCTCCTTGAGGAAGGCGACGCCCTCCGGCGTGATGGTGAAGACGCGCTTGCCGTCCCGCTCGGAGGAGGACACGTAGCCCATATCGTCGAGCATCTGCAGGGTGGGGTAGACGCTCCCGGCGCTCGGGGTGTAGAAGCCGTGGAAGGAGTCCTCGAGTGCCCGCATGATCTCGTAGCCGTGGCTCGGCTTGTCCCTGAGGAGATTGAGGATGACGTATTTCAGGTCGCCCTTCTCGAAGAGGCGCGACTGCCGCTCGAACTGGAACAGGTGCCGGTCAAACATCTGGGCGCTCCTGAGCGTAGTATTACGATATATCGTAAGCCAGTGTCGGGCTTGTTGTCAAGTCGGGCAGGCCCGGCTCACGCGGGCCGGACGCGGTAGCGGATGACCTCGGCGGTCAGGGTGGCGTCTTCGCCGGCCAGGTAGGCTTCCTCGTGCACGCCGACGATGACGTGGCCGCTCTCCGTGATGAAGCGGTGGAGGCGCTCCGCCGGGTTTTCGGCATTGGGGTCCGGCCGGCCGCGGCGTATCTGGGCGACCGTCCCGTACTCCCAGGTTTCCAGGCGCACGGTCTCGCCGCCGACCTGCTGGGGGATGGCGGGGGTCGTCTCCGGCACCGGCAGGCCGACGACCGTCGTCCACTCCTCGACGGGGAGCCGGTGGGCGTCCGGGAAGCGTACCCGCACCTCGCCGATGCTGAAAGGCGTCTCGCCCTGCCGCGCCCGCGCGAACCGGAGCGCGTAGAGGGAGGTGAGGAGGGTGGTGACGGCCCGGGGGAGGACCCGGTCCGGGGGGCCCTTGACGTAGAGCGCCGCCATACGCTGGGACGGCATCTCGACAATCTCCGGTCCGTTTTCGGGCGGGGCGGCGGTCACGGGGCCGTTACCTCCGGGCTGGGTTTCCTTCGTTGTACCATACCGGCGCGGGCGAACGCAACCGCCCGTTTCGCATATTGGTTTATTTTGTCAACAGTTACTCAATTGAATATTTTGAGAAAAGGTTTTATAATGGCGTCAATCCGGTCTTCGGCCCGCAATCCCTCGACCGGAGCAAGCCACCGGCAACCGGCGCGAGGGTACGCGCAGCTATCGAGCGAGGAAATATGACCACGAGCCAGACAGCCGAGAAAAAACCGGCCTCCTTCATGAAAACCGGGCTCCCGTTCTTCGTCATGGCCCACGCGGCGCACCACTTTCTCATGGCGCTCCAGCAGCCGCTCTTCCCCACCGTCCGCGACTACTTCAAGGTGCAGACCTATACCGAGGCCTCCTTCATACCGGTGTCCTTCGCCCTGGCGAGCGCCATCGGGCAGCTGCCGGGGGGCTGGCTGGCGGACAAGTTCGGCCCGGTCTTCCTCATCATGGTCGGTACGCTCGGCGTGGCGCTGGCGGGCGTGGCCATCGGGCTGTCCCAGAACTTTGTCATGTTCCTCATCTTCCTGATGGTGATGGGGCTGCTCTCCGGCGGCTACCATCCCTCGGCCACGCCGCTCATTTCGGCCTCGGTGGACCCCAAGATACGGGGCCGGGCGCTCGGCATCCACCTCGTGGGCGGCAACTCCGCCTTCTTCGTGACGCCCATCATCGCCGGCGGCATCGTGGCGGCCTTCGGGCCGGACCTGGGGTGGCGGCTGTCCTTCGAGATCCTGGCGGCGCCCACCATCGTCTTCGCGCTCATTTTCTGGTGGTACCTGACCAAGCGCGGCGGCCGGGCCCACGTGGAGGCCATCAAGCGCAGCATCCCGGACATGAAACCCCCGCAGCCGGGCTACAAGCGGCGGCTCATCGCGTTTCTCGCCATCATGATCATCGGCGGGGGCGTGACCATGTCGGTAGTGCCGTTCCTGACGCTCTACATGACGGACGACCTGGGGGTGCCAGCTTCCATCGCCGGCGGTCTGATGTCCATCACGTTCTCTTCCGGCCTCTGGGCGGGGCCGGTGGGCGGCTTTTTCGGCGATAAAATCGGCAGCGTCAAGGTCATCATCGCCACCGGGCTCATCGGCGGCGTGCTGCTGTTCAGCTACCGGTACGTCAGCTACGGCTGGTCGCTCTACCTGCTGCTCTGGCTCCAGGGCCTCTTCCAGGCCATCCGCATGCCGGTGACCGAGGCCTTCATCATGAGCCAGGCGCCGGGCAAGCACCGCTCCAAGATTTTCGGCATCTACTACTCGACGATGCAGTGGACGGGCGCCATCTTCGCGCTGCCGGGCGGCGTGCTGCTCGACAAGTTCGGCTTCCACACGATGTTCACCTGGGCCGGCATCGCCGTGTTCTGCGCGGCCATCGTCAATGCGTTCTTCATCTGGGACGCCAGGGACCACTACAACGCGGAGATGGAAGCGGAAAAGGCGGCCATCGAGCAGGCCCACCGTGACGCGGGGACGAAGAAGTAGCCGGACCGGCTAGGAAGGTTCGACGAGTTTCCGCGCGTAGTCGAGCAATTCGGCGCGGCGGTCTTCCGGTATTGACTGCGTCCCCAGCCACGCCTCCAGGGCCTTGAGGGGCGTCTGGCGGCTGTCTCCCGGCAGGACACGGTGGGCGGGCGGCGCCGGCGTTTCCCGGGCCACCGTTATCTGGGCGAAGGAGGCCTCCTTGAGTGCGTCCCGCAGCTCGCCGTCGCGGAGGGGGCCCCGGGCGGTGGCCGGCAGCTCGATGGTGAGCCGCACGATGGCGTCGCTGACGTCCCTTTGTGCCTTCGTCACGGCTTCGAGGACGGTGGCCGTGGGGTCGAGCTCCTCCCCGGTCAGCTTGACCGAGACGGTGCGGAACCTGCGGGCCCGCACGGGGTGGAACCGGTAGCTGACGGTGCGCCCGGCGGGGTCCGGGCCATCGGAAATCTCGACCACGTAAAACCCCTTCTCGTCCTTTTCCTCGCCGAAATCCACCCGTTCCAGGCTGCCAGCGTAGACGACCGGCGGGCCGCCCGCGGCGGCGTCCCGGAGCTCCTGGCGCTTGTGGATGTGGCCGAGGGCGACGTAGTCGAAGGCCGGGTTGGCGACGCTCGCCTGGAGCAGGACGTGCTCCTGCCCGATGGACATCATGCTCTCCGAGCCGACGGTGGCGCTGGCGAGGGACACGTGGGCCGCCAGGACGGCCGGCACGGCCGGGTCGAGCTTTTCCGCCAGGTCCGCGATGACGACCGTCAGCGTCTGCTGGAGGCGGCGGTTGACCTCCTCCAGGGTCAGGTCCCTGGCATCGTCCCGGCCCAGCAGGGAGGCGCGGCGCAGCCAGGGGAGGGCGGCCACCTGGATATCGCCGGAGGGGGTGGTGAGGCGGCTGATGCCCGGCTTGCCGGCCACGGTCACGTTGTGGACGGCCAGGGTATCGAAAATCTCGGTGGCGGTGGCCCGCCCGGCGGCGTTGGGCATGTCGTGGTTGCCGGTGAGCAGAAAGACCGGGATGCCGGCGAGCGCGATGCGGTTGATGCGCCTGGCGAACTCCCGCTGCTGGGTCTGGGTGGGCTCGCGGGTCTTGTAGGCGTCCCCGCAGAAGAGGACGAGGTCCACCTTCTCTTCGATGGCGAAATCCGCGAGCTCGTCGAAGGAGCGGAGGAAGTCCTCCAGCCGCGTCGAGAGGCCGGTCTGCGGGTTGATGCGGCCGTAGCTCTCCACGCCGAGGTGGAGGTCGGCGAAGTGAAGTATCTTCATGCTTTGCCCCAATTATACCCGCCGTCGGCGCCCGGTTCAACGCTTGTGCCGGGCCCCTGCCAACGTATATGATACCGGTATGGACGATTCCCTCCCGCCGACTGTCCCGTACACCCTCCCGGAACCCGCCGGGCCCGCCGGGCCCGTTCCCCCGCCGAAACCGGAGGTCTGGGGCGGCTGGGCGACCTTCGGCTTCGGGCTCGTCATCCTCATCGTGACGGTGATCATCGAGGGCATCATCGGGGTGCTCGTGCTGACGGCGCTCATCGTCGCCGACAAGATCCCCTTCAACGACCTCGACGCCTTCATGGACCTGTTCCAGCAGCACGCCGGCATCATCGTGGCCGTCAGCGTCGTCGTCAACGCGGCGGTCGGCATCGGGCTCATGTACCTCATCATCCGGGGGCGGCGGGGGCTCGGGTTCCGGGACTACCTCGGTTTCCGGCGGGTGTCCGTCAAGGCGGTGCTGCTCTCGCTCGTCGCCTTCGGCGTGTACTTCGGCGTGAACGTCCTCGTCGAGCACTTCTCCGGCAGCTCGAGCGATTCGAGCCTCGGCTTCAACTTCTACGACACGAGCACCTGGCCGGTGCTCGTCTGGGCGGCGGTCTGCGTCATCGGCCCGTTCTACGAGGAGATGTGGGTGCGCGGCTTCATGTTCGCCGGCTTCATCCGCTCGTCGCTGGCGGTCACCGGCACGCTGGTGGTGACGTCGCTCTTCTGGGCGGTGCAGCACGTGCAGTACAACTGGCTGGCCATCGCGATGATTTTCGTCTTCGGGCTGGCGCTCGGCTACATCCGGTGGAAATCGGACTCCATCTGGCCGTCCATCATCGTCCACGTCATCAACAACACCATCGCGCTGGCGTCAATCACGTTCCATTTCTAGCCCGAGGAGCGGCAGCAGCTCGGCCAGGCGGGCGATGCGGTCGCCGTCCCAGTCGTCTTCCCGTTTCAGGTAGTGGGCATCGTCCGTCTCGCCGGGGTCGCGGATGAGGACGGCCCGCAGGCCGAGGTTGCGGGCGCCGGTGAGCTCGTTGTTGTTGCCGTCGCCCACGTAGAGGCACTCCTCCGGCGGCACGCCGAGGGCTTCCGCCGCCTGAAGGTACATCCGGGGGTCGGGCTTGAGGGTGCCGGCCACGCAGGAGTAGATGGTGGCGTCGAAGAGCCCGGCGAAGGGCGTGTGCGGCCAGGCGACCGGCACCTCGCCGGAGCAATCGCTGATGAGGGCCGTTTTCAGGCCTGCCCCGCGGATGGCGTGCAGCGTAGTGATAGTATCCGGCCGCGGTTGCAGCGACCGCACCGTGAAAGCGAGCCGCCTTTGGAACGCCTCCTCCACCTGCGCCTCAGACACGGCGACGCCGAGCTCGCGGCAGATGAAGCGGTAGCTGGCCCGCTGGTCGCCGTGGGCGCCGGTGCAGCGGGCGTGGAACGTGTCCGCCCAGAGGCGGCGGAAGTCTCTGGGGGGTGTTTTCAGGATGGCGGAGAGTTCGTCGAGAATAGCGCGGTACGCCGTGCGGGAGAAGTTGTCCACCAGCGTGCCGAAGAGGTCGAAGAGGACGGCGCGGTACCGCTTACTCACGGCCCCGTTTGACGATTGACCCGCCCTCCGGCAGGGCGAGGAAGTCCTCGCCGGCGAGCTTGGCGACGAGCGTCTGGCTGACGGCGGCGATGGGCACCCGTATCTGGTCCATGCTGTCCCGCTCCCGGATGGTGACCTGGCGGTCCTCCAGGCTCTGGAAGTCCACCGTGACGCAGTAGGGCGTGCCGAGCTCGTCCTGGCGGCGGTAGCGCCGCCCGATGGACTGGGTGTCATCGTACTGGGCGGTGGTGCAGGCGCGGATGCCCTCGAAGACGTCTTTCGCGAGCGCGTTCAACTGCTCCTTCTTGCTGAGCGGCAGCACCGCCACCTTGATGGGGGCGATGTCCGGGTGGAAGTGGAGCACGGTGCGGATTTCGTCCTTGTCCGGCTCCTCGTCGTAGGCGTCACAGAGGAAGGCGAGCACGGCGCGGCCCACGCCGGCGGAGGGCTCGATGACGTAGGGCACGTAGTGCTCGTTGGCCTCGGCATCGTAGTACTCCATGCTCTTGCCGGAAAACCCGGCGTGGCGGCCGAGGTCGAAGTCCGTCCGGTTGGCCAGTCCTTCCAGCTCGTCGAAGCCCATCGGGAAGCGGTAGCGGATAT
>DAOUEG010000035.1:0-3225 GCA_034430495.1 Dehalococcoidales bacterium | reverse complement strand
CTGCTCGTCGTGGACGTCGGCGGGGCCACCACGGACGTCCACTCCGTCGCCCGGGGGACGCCGGCGCGGGCGGACACGGTGGTGAGCGGGCTGCCGGAGCCCTACGAGAAGCGGACCGTCGAGGGCGACCTCGGCCTGAAATACAATATCGAAACCCTGTGCGGGCTCGTCGGCGAGCGGGAGGTGCCGGAGGGGTTCGACGGCATCGTCCGGGGTTTCCACGCGGGAGAGCTCCCGGTGACGGAAAACGACTATGCCTGCCAGTCGCTGCTGGCCCGGCTCACCGTGGAGACGGCGGTAGTGCGGCACGCCGGGCGATTGGAGGAGGTCTACGGTCCGTCGGGGCGGGCGCTCGTGCAGCGGGGCAAGGACCTCACCCGCGTCGGCGTCGTTGTCGGGACGGGCGGGCCGCTCGTCTTCGGGCGGGACCCGGCCGGGGTGCTGGCCGGGGCGCGTTTCGATGAAGCGACGCCCTTCGTCCTCACGCCGAAGGAGCCAGCGTACTACCTGGATGCCGAGTATATCCTCTTCGCGGCGGGGCTGCTGGCGCAGGCCGACCCGGAGGCGGCGCTGGCCCTGGCGATGAAGCACCTGCGGCGTTTGTAGTATACTGCTACCGGAGGTGAACCTTGCTCGACGGCTGCCGCGTCCTTGATTTGACCGACGAGAACGGTCTGCTCTGCGGGAAGATACTGGCCGACCTCGGCGCGGATGTCATCAAGGTAGAGAAACCCGGCGGCGACCCCGCCCGGCGGCTGGGGCCGTTCTACAGGGACGTGGCGGAGCCGGAAAAGAGCCTCTACTGGTTCGCCTACAACACCAACAAGCGCGGCATTACGCTCGACCTGGACAAGCCGGAGGCGCGGCGGATATTCCTCGAGCTGGTCAGGACGGCGGACGTCGTCGTCGAGTCCTTCCCGCCCGGCTGGCTCGACAAGCGCGGCCTCGGCTATGACGGGCTCAAGGCCGTCAAGGCGGACATCATCCTCACCTCCATCACCGCCTTCGGCCAGAGCGGCCCGTACCGGGAGCACAAGACGTCCGACATCGTCACCATGGGCATGACCGGCATCCTCTACCAGACGGGCGACCGGGACACGCCGCCGGTCCACATGAGCATGGCGCAATCGCCGATGCACGCCGGGGCGGACGCCGCCGTGGGGACGCTGCTCGCCTACTATCACCGTGAGATGACCGGCGAAGGCCAGCAGGTGGACGTATCGCAGCAGCAAAGCGCCGCCTGGTTCCTCGCCAACGCGGTGCCACTCTACGAGCTTAACGGCGTCGTCTTGCAGCGCTCCGGGGCGATGCGCTGGAGCCTCACCTCCACCCAGCGGCAGGTCTGGGAGTGCCAGGACGGCTACGTGTTCTTCAACATCATCGGCGGGCGGGGCGGTGCCAAGACCCTCCGCGAGCTGGTGAGCTGGATGGACGGAGAGGGGATGGCGACCGACCACCTCAAGGCGATGGACTGGGAGAGCTTCGATGTGTTCAAGGCCGGGCAGGAGGACATAGATACCATCTCCGCGCCCATCGAAGCCTTCTTCAAGACTCACACCCGGGAGGAGATTTCCACCGGGGCGGCGGCGCGGAGCATCTCCATCTGCCCGCTCTCCAGCATGGAACACCTGCGGAACGACCCGCAACTGGCTTCGAGGGATTTCTGGAAGGATATTTCACACCCGGAATTGAACGCGCACGTCACCTACCCGCGGGAGTTCGTCAAGGCGACCGGCGGGCACTTCGAGACGAACACGCGGGCACCGCTCATCGGCGAGCACAACGGGGAAATCTACCGGGAGCTCGGCTTCTCCGCCGACGAGCTCGACGCGATGCAGCGGGAGGGGATTATCTGATGGCGGACAAGGGGCTGGGCGGGCTGCAACCGGGGCTCTTCAAGGGGCTGACGATTACCTCGTTCTCGTGGGCCATCGTCGGGCCGCTGACGATGAAGCTCTTCGCGGACTACGGCGCCACCGTAATCCGCGTGGAAACGACCAAGCGCCCCTGTACGCTGCGCATTTCGACGCCCTACAAGGATGGCCAGCCGGGGCTCAACCGGAGCGGCTACTTCAACCATTTCTCCGCCAATATCTACAGCATGACGCTCAACATGGACCAGCCGGCGGCCATTGACGTCGCCAAGCGGCTGGTGGCGGCCTCGGACGTCGTCATGGAGAACTTCACCCCCGGCGTCATGGACAAGTGGGGCCTCGCCTACGAGGCCCTGAAAGAGGTGAAGCCGGACATCATCATGGTGCGGCAGAGCGGCTTCGGGCCGGAGGGGCCCTACGCCCGGCAGCCGGCCTTCGGGATGATCCTGGCGGCCATGGCCGGGCTGCCGAACTTCAACGGCTGGGCGGGCGGGCCGCCGCTGCCGGTGGGCGTCTCCCCTTACACGGACTGCATCTCGCCGCGCTTCGCCGCCGCCTCGCTCATCGCCGCGCTGCTGCACCGGAAGAAGACGGGCGAGGGGCAGCTGCTCGACCTCTCCCAGTTCGAGACGACCCTCTACTACATTCTGCCGGCGCTGCTCGACTACAACGTCAACGGCCGGGAGCCGCCGCGTATCGGCAACGCCAGCCCGACCATGTGCCCCCACGGCGTCTACCCCTGCCTCGGCGAGGACCGCTGGTGCGCCATCGCCGTGACGAACGACGGTGAGTGGAACGAGCTCTGCGGGGTCATCGGGCAGCCGGAGATGGGCGCCGAGAAGCGGTACGGTACCTTGGCCGGGCGCAAGCAGTACGAGGACAAGATCAACGCCGTCATCAGCGAGTGGACGGCCCGCCACACCCCGGAGGAGGTGACCGAGCGGCTCCAGGCGGCCGGGGTGCCGGCCGGCGTGGTGATGAACGTCGGGGACGTCTACAACGACCCGCAGCTGCGGGAGCGGGGCCTTTTCTGGCCGATGGAGCACCCCGAGATGGGCACCTTTACCCACCTGGGGCCGGGCTTCCGGCTGTCCGGGACGCCGGCCCAGCCGTCTTTCCCGGCGCCGCTCATCGGGGAGCACACGGAGAAGGTCTGCACCGGACTCCTCGGCATGAGCGACGAGGAGTTCGTGCGGCTTCTGGCGGACGGCGTCTTCGAGTAGCCTCACCGTCTTGTCAGCACCGGGCAAATATCGTAGAATAAAGTGTCAGGCACGGGCAGTTAGCTCAGTTGGTTAGAGCGCTGCGTTCACATCGCAGAGGTCATTGGTTCGAGTCCATTACTGCCCAC
>DAOUEG010000034.1:0-5422 GCA_034430495.1 Dehalococcoidales bacterium | reverse complement strand
AACAGCCTCCCCGTGAGGTTGTTTTCGGCCTTATCGTACCGGGGAAGATCGGGCGGGTTTGGAATAAAACCAGTGGTTACGGCAGTCAAGTGGCTAATGCGGAAGAATTTCTCGCTTTCAAGAACCCCCATTATCTGATGGTGGTTGCCAACCTCATGGTGCGGAAAACGGTAACTCCCGGAGTAGTCGAAGTGTATACAGAGAGCCGCACGATGGGATTGAGTGAAAAATCCCGGAAAAGTTTCCGGCCGTATTGGGCCTTCATCCGTCCCTGGAGCGGCCTTATCCGCCGACTCTGGTTAAAGGCCATAAAGCGCCGGGCGGAAAAGCAGGAGGTTTGACAATCACGACTGTCTACCTTAGAATTATAGGGTTGCTCCAGTTCTGGAGCTGCATCATATTTCGGGGCGTAGCGCAGTCTGGTTCAGCGCGTCTGAATGGGGTTCAGAAGGTCCCCGGTTCGAATCCGGGCGCCCCGACCATTTTCCGAAAATATAGAAGCGGCACGAAGGTGCCGCTGTTCGGGGCCACCGGCGCCGGGGTCGTGTTTCACCGGCGGCCCCCGCTTTCGTACGCCCTACCAACTACCCCGTGACGGAATTCCCCCGGCAACGTTTGTTCACCCGCCGCGAAGGGGTATACAATGAAAACAGAGCGTTACCCCTGCGGAGGTCTATCTTGAAGAAAATCCTCGTTTTCCTGACCCTGGTGCTGCTCATCGTGACGGCGGTGAGCGGGTGCGCCGGGACGGCCACGGTAACCGGCCCGACCGGCAGCTCGAGCGGCAACAACGGCCAGCTCGTCGTCAGCGCCACCGACGCCCCGCCCTCCCAGAACGTCACCGCCATCATCGTCACCGTGGCCAGCGTGAAGGTCCATCAGGCCGGTCCCGGCGAGGACACCGCCATCCCCACCAGCGACAACGAGTCCACACCCACCATGACGAGCGTCAACAGCACCGGCTCCGGCAGCGGCGCCGGCGGCCAGTGGATTGATATACCGCTCGACGGCGAGGTTACCTTCGACCTGCTCCAGGTCCAGGGTCTGCTGCACTACCTCGGCTCCGCCAACCTGACGGCCGGGACCTACACGCAGCTCCGGCTCCAGATTGACGGCGTGAAGGTCGGCCTCAACGGCGGCGAGCCGCAGGACGCGACCCTTCCGAGCGGCGTGCTCAAGGTGGTGCGTCCCTTCCAGATAGCCAGCGACATGACCACCTCGCTCACGCTCGACTTCGTCGCGGACAGGATGGTGACCGTTACCGGCAACGGCGGCGTCATCGTCAAGCCGGTGGTCAGGCTGTCCGTCAGCCCGCCGTCCCAACCGGGTCAATCGGGGATGGCGACCAATCCGAACCCCTCGACCATCGCGTCGAACACCCCCGCCACGCCGACGCCCTCCAAGCCGACGGACGTGCCGACCCCGAGCAACAAGTAGCACGACCACGTCCTGAAAAGGACGAGCGGGGGGAGCGCGGCGCTCCCCCCCTTTCTTTTTCCGGCGGGCCCGGCCCGGCTGTGCTATAATGGCCTGGGACCATGGTGAGTCAGCGTATCGCTTTCCAGAACGTTCCCCCGGGCAAACCGGCGAGCGGGTCAATCGCCCACGGGGCGGCCATCCTCGTCTGCCTGAGCCGGCGCATCACCACCGTCTCCGAGATCGCGCGGCAGACCGGCCTGGGGAAGTCCACCGTCCACCGCGTGCTCAAGCTGCTGGAAGACGCCGACCTCGTCATGCAGGACCCGGTCAACCGGAACTACTACCTCGGGCCGCTGGTGGCCCGGCTCAACGCCGACCCGCGCACCAGCCACGAGCACCTCGTCATACTGGCCCTCCAGGAGATGCAGCGGCTCTCCCGCGTGTCCGAGGAAACGGTGACGCTCGATATCCTGGTGGGGCGGCAGCTGATTTCGCTTTTCGAAATGCCGTCCCGGCACGACCTCAAGGTCACCGCCGATCGCTCCGCCGGCGACGCCCTCCACGCCGGGGCGTCCCGCAAGGTGCTGCTCGGCCAGCTCCCGGAGAAGCAGCTCCAGGCCGTCGTCAGCACCATCCACTTCGACGCCGTCACCGACCGCACCGTGACGAGCCGCGACGTGCTGCTCGCCCAGATCAAGGACGTCCGGGCGCAGGGCTACGCGGTGAGCTACGGCGAGTGGAACACGGGCGTCGTCTGCCTCTCGGTGCCGGTCCAGCCCTACCTCTTCCCGGTGGCCATCAGCATCATCGGGCCGGAGATACGGCTCCAGCCGAACCTGCGGACGCTGATCGAGGAAGCCAGGCTCTCCGCCGGGCGGGTGGCCGTCAAGCTGCGGGACTACCTCGCCAAGGCCTGAGGGCGCCACGGAGAAAGCCGACGGCCGTGGTTTTCCGGAAGAAATTTTTCGCCCGGTGGCGCGCGTCACGAAGGCGGCGGGGGTGTTTATGCCGACTATTCGAACCGCCCCGCCCGGATTGACACCTCGTCACAGGTACGCCGTCACCGAGGCACCGCGGCGCCCGGTTCGTGCCCATCGAACGGGACCGTTGACACATGTGCTATACTACCGGTATGACAGCCGGTTATCCCAGTTCCATTATCCGGAATAAACGCGTGTGCCGGAACGGCCGCCGCCGATGACGCAGCCGTCGGCCACCGTCATCCACGACCACGAGAAGCCCGCCGTCGGGTCCATCGCCCACGCGCGGCCGATACTCATCGCGCTCAGCCGGGGCGTCCACACCGTCAACCACATCACCCGGGCCTGCGGGTTCAGCAAGTCCACCGTCCACCGCGTCCTGAAGACGCTGGAAACGTACGGGCTCGTCGTGCAGGACCCGGGCAACCGGCGCTACTACCTGGGGCCGCTCGTGCAGCAGCTCAACGCGGACCCGGCGGCGCCGCACCGCAAGCTCGTCAACGACGCCCGGGAGGACATGCAGGCCCTGGCCCGCCTCACCGAGGAGACGGTGGCGCTCGACGTCCTGACCGGGCTCCGCTACGTCCCCCTCTTCGAGATACCGAGCCGCCACGACCTCAAGGTGACCATGGCGAGCAAGAAAATAGGCCCGGAGTTCTCCGACCTCTACGCCGGCGCCACCGTCAAGGTATTGCTCTCCCTGCTGCCGGACGCGGAGCTCGGCTTCGTGCTCGACAACATCACCCTGGCGCCGGAGACCACGAGCACGGTGGTGGACCGCAACGTGCTGCGGGCCCAGCTCGACGAGGTGCGCCACGCCGGCGTCTGCGTCACCCGCGGCGAGCGCATCCCCGGCACGGTCTGCATCGCGGCCCCGGTGCGGCACTACTTCCTGCCGGCGGTGCTGAGCGTCGTCGGGCCGGAGAGCCGCGTCTTCCCGCGCCTGCAGGCCAACGTGGGACACCTCAAGAAGTACGCCGCCAAACTCTCGGGGCGGCTGCGGGGCCTCTAGCCGAATCACCGTTGCCGGACCGTGATACCGGCACAGATGGTACCCTTTCTTACCTCCGGGGAGGGCGGTGCGAGGAACCGCCCTCCCCTCTCACGGCCGGTTGACGTACCGCCCCGGCGGCGGTATCATGTTCCCGGCACAACCAGGTATCCTGACCACCACCCTCCCGATAAGGAGATGGCGTTATGGACCACCGGAAACGCTGCCAGCCGTTGCTGTTCCTCCTCGTCGCCGGCGTGCTGCTGCTGAGCGGGTGCGGCGGCTCGCCGCCCACCGCCACCACGACGACCCCCATCGCCCAGACGACCACGACCACGGCCGCTACCCCGACGACGACCACGGCCGCCCCGTCCCCCACGATAACGACCCCCACCGAGCCCGGGCCGACGGCCACGCAGACCTCGCGGCCCTCACCGACCACGCCGACGCCTTCACCGACCACGCCGTCAGCGACCACCCCCACGCCGTCGCCGGCCGGGAACTTCGTGTGCGGCACCCTCAAGATCAAGCCGTCCGAGGTAAGCGCCGGCGCCGCCGTGACCATCAGCGTGATAGCCCGGAACCAGGGCACCGAGGCCGGCTTCTACGACGTCGTGCTGGAGATCGACGGGCAGGCGGTCGACACCCGGACCATCCGGCTCGACCCCGGCCAGGAGATGACGGTGGCCTTCCAGCCCGCGGCGGACACGCCCGGCACGCACCAGGTCAACGTCAACGGGCAGACCGGCAGCTTCACCGTCCTCGGCGGCGCCTCCCCAACGCCGAGCGACTGGGTCATCCCCGCCGGCAGCGGGACGTTCTACCGGGCCGTCCACATGGGCGGCAACTGGGGCACCAACCGCGACGAGGTGCCGCGCCTGCCGGAGGAGTATTTCGCCTACCTGCGCGACCTCAACGTGAACTGGGTCGGCGTCTCCGTGGCGCTCCACATCGAGGGGAGCATGGACAGCACCGTGGAGCTCGATTACGACGAGCGCCTGATGGTGCCCACCTTCCGGGACGACGTGCTGCGCGCCCTGGTGCAGGAGTTCCGGCGGCACGGTTTCAACGTCTACTTCCACCTGGCCTTCGAGTCCGGCGCCGAGTCCGACATGCCGGTGCTGCGCTGGCAGCTCGGTGACCCGTACCAGGCGCAGGAGGACCCGAACATCCTGCCCGCCAACTGGCCGTGGGCGCTCGACCACCCGCAGCACGCCGCCTTCGTGGCCGAGTTCTGGCAGACCTACACCGACTGCCTGGTGCACGTCGCCTCCCTGGCCGAGGAGGAGGGCGTCGGGATGCTGACGCTCGGCACGGAGACAGACCGGCTCTTCCGCAGCCGCAGCGGCAGCGGCTGGCCCAACAACTTCCTCCCGGAGATGACGGCCATGGTGCAGGCGGTACGCCAGGTCTACACCGGGCAGCTCGGCTACGAGGAGCACTACGGCTCCATCGTCAACCGGAGCTACTTCGGGGCGGGGTCGGACTACATCCACGCGGACCTGGGGCTCGACTTCATCGCGGTGAGCGCCTACTTCCAGCTCGCCTCGGGGCCGGTCACCACGCCGCCGACGGTGGCGGCGCTGGAAGGCACCTGGGATTCCATCTTCAACCAGCACCTGCTGCCGCTCCAGCAGCGCAACGGGAACCTGCCCATCGTCTTCACCGAGTTCGGCTACGTTGACAGTCCGGCGGCGCTCGAGAACGCCATGGCCGACGAGTTCATGCCCAGGGAGTTCAGGGACGGCGACGGCAACGGCCTCGACGACGGGGAAGAGGTGCAGGCGAACGCCTACCAGGCGCTCTTCAACGTCATGGAGCGGTACCCGGACGTCATCCGGGGGGCCTTCCTCTGGGACGTCAACATGGCGACCGAGGAGGAGTACCGCAACGGCTTCCGGCAGATGCGGACGTTCAACATCCGGGACAAGCTGTCCGAAGACGTGGCGCGGGAGACGTACCTGGCGTGGCGGGAGGGGTAGTCCCTTAGTTCGTGTTCGTTTCCCCGGGGCGGCGGCCCGCCTGAGGCGGG